>JAZNWL010000048.1:0-3555 GCA_045593325.1 Acutalibacteraceae bacterium
TCGGGGGTTTTACTTGCCGGGGGAACTGACAACACCGTGGAGGATGCGTCGGTTGGGGTGACGTCAGTGGGGGTGATCTGCCCGGTGGGTTCTTCCTTCACCAGAAGGCAAGTGAGCAACGTGCCTGCCACCAAGAAACCGATGATGACGTATAACCACGGTTTTTTATAAAAAGGCATAGAGGGCGCCGCGTGTTTTGCAGAGGACATAGTATAAACTCCTTGACTGATGATGATTTATAAGGTTCCTGGGCTGCTATCAAAAGTCTAAACGCCTGTCAGGTCGAAGGGCGGGACGTACTCCTCCTTGGCAGAGGAAAGTTCCTGCACAAACCCATGGGTCAACCCTGCTTCCCACATGGCGTCCACACATTTTTCGTATTCCCGTTTGGTGATACGGCGATGCAGTTGAGGGTGGTGGCAAACGGCAGGGGTGGGGGTGTACTGACTCATCAGGCTGAACAAAACCGACCCTTTGGGGAAGGTGTTTGCCACCCAGTTGATAACTTCCAGGGTGTTCTTGGTGTGACCGGGCAAGATCAAATGACGGATACAAACCCCTTGTTGCATGATTCCTTGTTCATCCAACACCACAGGCCCCACCTGGCGATACATTTCCAAAATGGCAGCCTTGGCAATTTCGGGGTAGCCGGGCGCGTGGGAACATTCCACTGCCAGGTTTTCGTCCATATATTTAAAATCCGGCAAATAAATTTGCACTTTGCCCTCCAACGTTTTCAGGGTTTCCACCTTTTCGTAGCCCCCGCAATTATACACAACGGGAATTCCCAGGGGCTGGGTAAGTGCCTGTGCCACCGCTGGGACATAATGGGTGGGGGTCACCAGGTTGATGTTATGAACTCCCTGTGCCTTTAACTGTTCAAAAATCTCCCGCAGTCGGGTGGCGGAAACAGTTTTCCCCTTTTGGGTGTCACGGCTGATTTGGTGATTCTGACAGTAGATGCATTGGAGGGGGCAACCGGCAAAAAACACCGTCCCCGAACCCCTCTCGCCGCTGATACAGGGTTCTTCCCAAAAATGAGGGGCGGCACGGGTCACGGTGGCAGCCAAGGGGCTTTGGCAAGCACCAAAAGTTTCAGGACTTTCCCGCAGGGCATGGCACTCTCTGGGGCATAAAGAACAGTTCATAAATAACTCCTTGTAACAAGTGTACTGATACAGTATACTACCTGTGGTGATATTTCACAAGAAGAATTTTCAGACTGCTGTTGTCAACCACGAAGTGTTGTGCAAATTGGACAAAACCGCACTATATAAGGGACTATTTTCCTTCATATTGATAGTTCCTTGGTAAAAATACCTAAAGACAGTCGAAAAAGTTTAGTCAATTAGCGATATTGCATTTTGGGTGGATTTTTGGTATAGTAAAGAAGTAAAAAAAGTGGAATACCCATTTGACTATACTTTAACAATGCAGGAGGCAAAACAAATGGCAAGCTTATCTCTCAGAAACATTGGTAAACGGTATCCCGGCGGCGTAACTGCTGTTTCGGATTTTAACCTTGAAATTAAAGACAAGGAATTTATCATCCTTGTTGGTCCTTCCGGTTGCGGTAAATCTACCACCTTGCGTATGATCGCCGGCCTGGAAGAAATCACCGACGGTGAACTGTACATCGGCGACCGTTTGGTAAACGACGTTGCTCCGAAAGACCGTGACATCGCCATGGTGTTCCAGAACTACGCTCTGTATCCTCACATGACCGTATTCGGTAACATGGCTTTCGGTTTGAAACTTCGCAAAATGCCCAAAGAAGAAATCAAACGCCGCGTAGAAGAAGCCGGCCGTATTCTTGATATCTCCCACTTGTTAGACCGTAAACCCAAGGCTTTGTCCGGTGGTCAACGCCAACGTGTTGCTTTGGGCCGTGCTATCGTTCGTGACCCCGCCGTTTTCCTTTTGGACGAACCCCTTTCCAACTTGGACGCTAAATTGCGTGCACAAATGCGGACCGAACTTTCCAAATTGCATCAAAAATTGGGTACCACCTTTATCTACGTAACCCATGACCAAACCGAAGCTATGACCATGGCTGACCGTATCGTTGTTATGAAAGACGGTTACATTCAACAGGTTGACACTCCCCAACGTTTGTATGATCTTCCCTGCAACTCCTTTGTTGCCGGCTTTATCGGTTCTCCCCAAATGAACTTTGTTGACTCTGTATTACATAAAGCAGACGACGGTTCTTTCTATGTAGAATTCGGTTCCGAAGACACCAAACGCACCAAGGGTGTAAAATATCAAATCAAATTGCCCGCTTCCAAAAACAACAAAGATTGCCTGGAAGCCTACGTTGATAAAGAAGTAATCATGGGTATCCGTCCCGAACATATCCACGACGAAGATATGTTCCTCTCCACCATGACCGACGGTATCGTGAAAGCCAAAGTAGAAGTTACCGAATTGATGGGTGCTGAAACCTATCTGTACCTCAACTGCGAAGGTCACAACCTCACCGCTCGTGTTGATCCCGCTTCTACCGCTCGCGCAGGGGACGAAATCGAAATCACCATCGATACCTCCAGAATCCACCTGTTCGACAAAGAAACCGAAAAAACCATCACCAACTAATTGGTTTTCCCGGATATTTAAAAATACTTGTTACAAGCCGAAACCGTGTCAAACGGCTTCGGCTTGTTTATAGGAAGTGAGTGTGCAGTATGAAATGTCCCTATTGCGGCTATGAAGAAAGCAAGGTAATCGACTCCCGCCCCACCGATGAAGGGGAACGGATTCGTCGCCGCCGTGAGTGTTTGCAATGCCAAAAACGGTTTACCACCTATGAGATCATCGAAAGTTTGCCCATTATCGTGGTGAAGAAAGATAAATCCCGGGAGCAGTTTGACCGTAACAAACTCATCAACAGTATGTTGCGTGCCTGTGAAAAACGAACGGTTTCGGTGGAAGCGGTGGAATCGGCTGTGGATACCATTGAAGCCACCTTGCAAAATTCTCTGGACCGTGAAGTGTCTTCCATGCAGATCGGGGAATTGGCAATGGAACAACTGAAAGCTTTGGACCAGGTTGCCTACGTTCGCTTTGCTTCGGTTTACCGTCAATTCCGTGACATCAACACCTTTATGGATGAACTGAGCAAACTCTTAACCGACAAGAAATAAACTTCCAGACTTCCCATAACAGTACAGAAAAAGAACTATAAAAGGAGTTTTCTTCAAAAGAAAACTCCTTTTTTGTTATTTTTTATAATAAACGTTTCCGTAACTCTTCGCCACTTCAAGGTGAGAGGTAAGCAGGGGCATGGCTTTTTGATATCGCATTTGTGCAAATTCAACAAAAAAATCCTTCGAATTAAGAAAAATATGTTCAAGCTGTTGACGCGAGATTGGCTTTCTTGTATACTATCAATAGAACCATTGTTCATAAAATATTAAAAGGAGTGAATCGGCAATGAAGAAAATGATTTGTATAATTTTGTGTATCAAGTATCAACTTCTAATGCTCATTCCAAAGATTATACCATAGAATTTTCTGCATCGGATTGCAATAAAAAATTGGTATTCCACATGCAAG
>JAZNWL010000049.1:0-89952 GCA_045593325.1 Acutalibacteraceae bacterium
CATTGCTTTTGCTTTGATTTGTATTCTTATGATTGCCAAATACCGCGTACCCGGTGTTGTTGCCTGTATTGCTATTTTAGGGCAAATGGCAGGGGTGATCGCCGCCACCAGCGGATTCTTCAGCGGAATCAACAGTTTCACCTTAACCATTCCCGGTATTGCCGGTATTATTCTTTCCATCGGTATGGGGGTTGACTCCAACGTTATCACCGCCGAACGAATCAAAGAAGAACTTCGTGATAATAAAAAGACCATTGACGGTGCCATTGATGCCGGATTCTCCAATGCTTTCTCCGCCATTCTGGACGGGAACATTACCAACGTGATCGTGGCATTGATTTTGATGGGTATTTTCGGACCTTACAATGGGGTTTGGGCAAAATTACTGTGGCCCTTTATGTGGCTTTATAACCATACCATCGGTCTGATTCCCGGTTTGGCAGTTGCTAACACCATCACCGGCTCTATTTACTCCTTTGGCTACACCTTGCTGATTGGTGTTATCTTCAACTTTATTTTCGGCGTGGGCGCATCCCGCTTGATGCTCAAAGGCATTTCCCGTTTCAAAGCCTTGCGGAAACCCACTTTGTACGGAGGTGTTAAGCATGACTAAGAAACAATTTGATTTCATTGGAAAACGCAAACTCTTTTTGTTGATTGCCGTAGCCATTCTTTTGGCAGGGTTTATTGCTAACATCTTCATGGGCACCGAATTGGATATCAACTTCAAAGGCGGCGCCATTTTCACCTATTCTATTTCCGGAGAAGTAGATAAAGAAGGTATTTCTGCCATTGCCAAAGATACCTTGGGTGATGAAGCAGAAATTACCTTCACCACCGACGTTTCCGGTGAAAGCACCCAAGCCACCTTTACCCTGACTAAAATTCCCTCCACCGTGCTGACCTATGAAGTGGCAGGCACGGCTGATGTGGAAACCTTGAAAGCCAAGGGTCAGGAAGTGTTTGGTTGTGAAACCCGTGTGGATTATGACCAGGAAAACAACGTGGTAACCGTTGACCCTGTGGAAGTGGTTACCAATAAAATGGTGGACAGTTACACTGCCGCTTTGGCAAGCGACGAAGAAAACGCTCCTCAATTCAATCTCACTTCTTCCAACACGGTCAGCGAATTGGCAGACGCCATTTATGAACAAATGGTACAACAATATGGCACCAAATTGGTTTACACTGTGAAAGCCGATTCTGCCGATGTTACCGCTTTGACTACTGCTGTGGAAAATGCCCTTTTGAAAAATGCAACCGGCGGGAATACTTCTTTGGCTGACGTTACCATCACTTTTGATCAAGAAGCCAAAACTTTGACTGTTACTCCCGGGGTAGGCAGTCAGGAATTTACCGATGTTTACACTAAATCCATTACCGAAACCTTGCAAAGCGAATTGCCCAAAGCAGAGGTTACCGTTTCTTCTGAAACCTATAATGCAATCGCTCTGGTTACCTCCAACAGCGTAAAAGCCACCGTAGGGAAAGGGTTCTTCATTAAATGCTTGTTTGCCATGGTATTGGGCGGTATCTTCCTTACCCTTTACATTGGGATTCGATTCCGGAAAATCGGCGGTGTTTCCGCCGGGATCTTTGCCACTTTGGCTTTGATTCACGATATTTTGATTGCTTATCTGGCTTACGTGATTTTCCAAATCCCCCTGAACGATAACTTTATTGCTGTGGTGCTGACCATTCTGGGTTATTCCATTAACGGTACCATCGTTGTATATGACCGTATCCGTGAAAATGAACGGAAATTCGGCGATACCTTAACCATCAATGAAATTGTAAATAAATCGGTAAACCAAACCTTCGCCCGTAACGTATTTACCACCCTGTCCACCTTGATTGCTGTTGGTTGTATTGCCGTGGTTGCCAAAATCAACGGTTTGGATTCCATCATCAGCTTTGCCTTCCCCATGGCAGTGGGTCTGGTAGCCGGGTTCTATTCCTCGATACTGTTGTCCAGTCCTTTGTGGGCATGGTGGAGAAGCCGTAAATAGATTTACGACAAAGGCACAGCAACGCAAAATACCATTATTTTTAGTGTTACACTAAAATAATGGTTTTGTTGAAATTAACAGTAAGAAAAAAGGTGTTTTGCATTTTTGCAAAACACCTTTTTGATAGGAAACGATGTGTCTATTCGTTTGACGAAATAGCTTGATACAACAGTTCTACACAAAGATCAGCGCCCAATTTACTGCTGTTAAGCATGATGTTATACAGGCTGCGATCGCCCCAGGTACGGTCGGTATAAAAATGGTAATGACGGGCCCGTTGTTTATCCATATTCCGAATGATTTTGTCAATCTTTTCGGGCGAACAGCCGTACTGTTCCACCGCCCGTTGTTTACGGTATTCCATGTCAGCCGAAATAAACACCGTAAACAGATTGGGGTGATTCCGCAAAATGTAATCGGCACATCTGCCAACAATCACGCATCCCCCTTGCTTGGCGGCACCAAGAATAACGTCCCGCTGGGCGGCAAATACCCGGTCAGACAAAGTTGCCCCTGCCGGGGTGACGGCATGACTTCCCATGGAAAGGTTGAAAAGCACGCTGTTGTGGAAACGTTGCTCTTCCTGTGCAATAAATTCCGGAGAAAGACCGCTTTCCACCGCCGCTTGTTCCACAATGGTTCGGTCATAAAAAGGAATCCCCAGTTTCTTGGCAAGGTGTTTTCCGATTTCTCTGCCACCGCTGGCATATTCCCGACTGATACAAATAATAGGATAATTCATACAAGGCAACTCCTTTCCAACAACTACTATCAGTATATCACACTTTTTCTGTTTTGAAAACAAAAAAATCTCCCTTTGGGAAAATTCCCAAAGGGAGATGGATGAAAAACTAAATTATTTTGCTTTTTTGTTGGTGATCACTTTGATTCCAAACATGGTGACGGCCAGCAAAGCCAAACCAATGGGAAGCACGATCCAGGCGTTGGGAATGAACCCGGCAATCAGGTAGCACACAAAGGATACCACTGCCACCATTAAAGCATAGGGAAGCTGGGTGGATACGTGGTTAATGTGGTTACACTGTGCCCCTGCGGAAGCCATAATGGTGGTATCGGAAATGGGTGAGCAGTGGTCCCCACAAACCGCACCTGCCATACAGGCGGAAACAGCAACAATGGTTAAGGTGCCGTCGGTAGCGCCAAATACGCTGAGCACAATGGGAATGAGGATACCGAAAGTACCCCAGGAAGTACCGGTGGAGAAGGAAAGACCAACCGCAATTAAGAAGATGATAGCGGGCAGGAATGCTTGCAAGGCACCTGCGGAACCTTCGATCAGTTGGGCAATGAACACTTTGGCACCCAAGGAGCCGGTCATGCTGTTCAGGGTCCAAGCGCATACCAGAATCATAATGGCAGGAACCATAGCTTTAAAGCCTTCGGGGAAGCAGTCCATAATTTGTTTGAAGGTGAGCACGCGGCGAGCAAGGAAGTAAATAACCGCAAGAATCAAAGCAATGAAGGAGCCGTAAACAAGGCCTACCGAAGCATCACTGTTGGAGAAGGCGGTGATGAAATCTTCCCCTTCAAAGAAACCACCGGAGTAAATCATACCGAATACGCAGGCAATGATTAACACAACCACAGGCAAAATTAAGTCAAGCACTCTGCCTTTGGGGTTGGCGTTCTTGTTCATTTCATCGCTGATTTCTTCCATACCGGTGGTGTAAATGTCACCATTTTTGGCATTGTCTTCGTGTTTTTTCATAGGACCAAAGTCAAATTTAAACACGGCGAAGAGAATCATAGCGGCAATGGTAAGAAGAGCGTAGAAGTTAAAGGGAATGGCACTTACAAACAAGCTCATACCGCTATCGGCACCTGCCCCTGCGGCAAAGCCGGCAACGGCAGCAGCCCAAGAGGAGATGGGAGCGATAATGCAAACGGGAGCGGCGGTAGCGTCAATTAAGTAAGCCAGTTTTGCACGAGAAATATTATGTTTGTCGGTTACGGGACGCATTACCGAACCAACGGTTAAGCAGTTGAAATAGTCGTCAATAAAAATCAGCACACCCAAAGCAATGGTGGCAAGTTGTGCACCCAAACGAGATTTGATGTGCTTGGTGGTCCAACGGCCAAAGGCGGCGGAACCCCCTGCTTTGTTCATCATGGCAACCAAGGCACCAAGAAGAACCAAGAACAACAAAATCCCTGCGTTGTAGGAATCGGCAACCGAGGATACAAAACCGTCGCTAAATACGTGGGTCATGGTGGTTTCCAAATCAAAGTTGGAATAAATTAGTCCCCCTGCTAAAATCCCAAGGAACAAAGAAGAATATACTTCTTTGGTAATAAGAGCCAATACAATGGCAAGCACGGGAGGAAGCAACGACCAGAAGGTGGCGTATTGAGGAACATCACCACGAACGGTGTTCAAAGCTTCATTCAAGTTGGCGTTAAAGTCAGGGTCGGCACCTAAATTGTCGGCATAATTGTCAACATATTCTTGGGCGGATTCGGAATCCGACAATACGTAGGTGGTTTCTCCAACGGTGATTTCGGGAGCAGCAGCACCGTCGGTTACAACAGATTCGGCGGCGGTGGCGGAAATGCAGAATACGCTTACCATTAAAATGATAAGGGCAAAAAGCAAACCCCAAAGCCGTTTGGTTTTGTTTTGCATAACGGGAACCTCCTAAAAATTTTTATAATTCCTTTTTATCATATCATTTACCCTGTTAAATTGCAACAAAAAAATGTCTTTTTCTTCCTTTTTCTCAGGGGGCATTGCCTTGACAAAGAAAATACCCGATGGTATAATAAAAAAATCAGAAAAAACGGTGTGAAAAAAGGGGTAGAAACCATGGAAAAATTAGATAGAAGTATTTTAAAACTGTTATACCGCAATGCCAAATTGAATGCCGAAGAAATTGCCACCATGTTGGGGGAAGAGGTTTCTTTGATCAAAGTGAAAATCAAGGAAATGGAACAACAGGGGTACATTCGGGGTTACAAAGCGGTTGTGGACTGGGACAAAACCGATTCTACCTACGTTTCTGCCATTATCCAATTAAAGGTTACCCCCAAAGCCGGTTTGGGTTTTGAAGAAATTGCCGAAAAGGTCATGAAATATCCCGAGGTGGAAACCGTCTACTTAATGTCGGGGGTGTATGACCTTCACGTGGTGGTAAAGGGCAAAACCTTCCAACAAGTTGCCATGTTCGTTGCCAAAGAACTTTCTACCATTGAAGCAGTGAATTCCACCGCCACCCATTTTGTGCTTCGCCGTTACAAAGAGTTTGAAGTGGAACTGGTGAACACCGATACCGACGACAGGGGGAACTTCTTACTGTGATGGATTACGATAAACTGTTTAACCCCACGGTGGTGGATATGAAACCTTCGGGGATCCGAAAGTTTTTTGACATTGCCGAAAGTATGGAAAACGTCATTTCCTTGGGGGTAGGGGAACCGGATTTCCCAACTCCTTGGCAGGTGAGAAGTGCAGGGATTCGGTCTTTGGAACAAAGCCGTACCCGATACACCTCCAATGCAGGTATGATGCTCCTGCGGGAAGAAATTGCCAAGTTTATGAACCGCAAATATGGGCTTTCCTATGAACCCAAAAGTGAAATTTTGGTTACTGTTGGGGGGAGTGAAGCCATTGACCTGTGTGTGCGGGCAGTGGTGTCCCCCGGGGATGAAGTGATTATACCTCAACCCAGTTACGTTTGCTATGAGCCCATCACCTGCCTGGCAGGCGGGGTTCCTGTGATTATTGAAACCAAGGCAGAAGATGGTTTTAAAGTGACCCCCGAACAGTTGCGGGCGGCCATTACCCCTAAAACCAAAGCCTTGATTTTGCCTTATCCCTGTAACCCCACCGGGGGAATTATGGAAAAGGCTGACTTGGAAGCCATTGCCGAAGTTCTGCGGGGCACCAACATTTTGGTGATTTCCGATGAAATCTATTCGGAGTTGACCTTTGGAAACCGTCGTCACGTGTCCATTGCCTCTATTGAGGGGATGCAGGATCAAACGGTGGTCATCAACGGATTTTCCAAGAACTTCTCCATGACCGGCTGGCGGTTGGGATTTGCCTGTGGGCCTGCCCCCGTTCTGAAACAAATCACCAAAATTCACCAGTTCGCCATTATGTGCGCCCCCACCACCTCTCAATATGCCGCCATTGAAGCCTTGCAAAGTTGCGATGAAGTGGTGGCTTCCATGATGGAAAAATACGATATGAGAAGACGGTTGATGGTGGCAGGGTTCAATGAAATCGGGCTGACCTGTCGGGAACCTGCCGGGGCTTTTTATGCCTTCCCCTGCATTGCTTCCACCGGGCTTTCCAGTGAAGAATTTTGTGAAAAACTTTTGTATTCCAAAGAGGTTGCCGTGGTACCCGGCACTGCCTTCGGAAAAGGAGGAGAAGGGTTTGTTCGGGCATCCTACTGCTATTCCACCGAACATATTCAGGAGGCCATTCGCCGTATTGGTGAATTTGTAGATGAATTGAAACAATCATAGGGAAAAGAGGAAACAAAAATGAAAAAAGTAGTAAGCATTTTGTTGGTTGCAATTTTGCTTTTTGGGCTGGTTGTTCCTGTTGCTTCTGCCGATACCAATTCCCAGGTCGGTTATTTTGGCGATTACAACAGCGACGGAAAGATCAACGCCAACGATGCCCTTGGCATTTTAAAAATTGCGGTGGGCAAATTGAAAATGGACTATAACGTCATGTGTTATCTGGACGTAACCAGTGATCTGAAGGTAAATGCACAAGACGCTTTGGATGTGTTGAAATTTGCGGTTGGCAAACTTTCGGCATTTAAAGCAGCCGATGATTTTGGTTACAGAGTAAACGTAATGGCTAACGATGTTTATGTGCAACAGGGCGGTACTGCCGTGGTTGGGGTTGTTTATGATGCACCCAATGAAACGGTGCGTTCTACCTATTATACTTCAGACCCAGTGTTGTGGGTTTCTTGGGACGATGCCTGGATGTTCCCCAATGGCAATTACACCACTATTCACATTTCTCCCAAAATTTCGGTAACCAAGGAAACTGTGATTCCTGTGAAAATTTATTCTCCCAATCATCCTTCTCTTTATGAAGTGATCAACGTTCATATTCTCCCTGAACAAAGCGAGCCTTTTTCTTATCCTGCTTTCCCCGGACTCCCTGATTTCGGCGATTACGTGAAAACTTCTCCCGAATGGGCAGACACAGATTTTATCGACAACACGCTAACCGTTTCTTTGGTGTATGATGCAAAAACCATTTTGGCAAACGGCAATAAAACCACCTGTTATGATGATTTCTTGTATTTGTTGAAGGATAAAATAACCTTTGTTAGTTCAACACAACGGGATGACGGAAACTGGTTATATACCTTTAAAACTGAAAAATACACCCTTTCTCTTTGGTTGATGACTCAAGACGGCGCCCAAAAGGTGTTTGTTCACATGGAAGGGAATATCAATAATTTTTGATTTCTTAATCAATTCGCTGCAGGTTATGTCACGGTTCCATATGGATAGTATGCTTTAAAATATGAACTTTTGGCACGGTATTGCGTTAAAAACCACCGATATGCGTTAGCATTATCGGTGGTTTTTTCCTTATTTTGTACTCAGATTTTTCATTTTATAGTGCTTTACAGTTTTGCGGATATATGAAAACCCTTCACATTGAAGACGAAAATGCAGGAATACTTCCGTATTTCAAGGCTTTTCGGTGAGCTGTGGAGGATTTTCTATCTTCAAAACCATGCTTACTTACGGAACCGTGGCATAACCTGTAGTTTTTATACCTGTTGGTAAAGCAAATGGGGGCAAGCCGTGTGGCTTGCCCCCATTTACGAAAGGGATGTCATCAAAAATGATGCGGTTTTTGAAAATTAGTCTTCTTTACCAACAGCTTTGCGGAGAACCTTCAAAGCGTCTTTGGCATCGATTACGTTGTTTTCGTCCATATCAGCCAGGAATTGTTGACCTTCGTGTTCCATAACAGCTTTTTTCACAGCGTGTTTAAGAATGTTCAAAGCATCTTTGGCGTTTACTTTACCGTCAACGTCGGTGTCACCCAATACGATGAAGTCCATATCTTCGGGAACGTCGGTACCGGTAACATCAGTGCCGGTTACATCGTTGTTGGCAGGGAAGCGTTTTTCCCCTTCATCTTCTTTGCCTTTTTCTACGAAAATGAATTCGATGGAGCCGTCAGCGTTGATAACCATGCCGATGATCATGAATTTGTCGTTGGTTTTGGGCATACGGAATTCTTTACCGTGATGGCCATTGTCTTTCATGTGTTTAATGGCATCGAAAATGTCTTTGATATCGGTGTCAGTTACATCGGTATCGGTTACAGGGCGTTGGGGTTTTTCGGGTTTGTCCTGGGGTTTTTGATGATCGTCTTTGTCATCATCATGGTCGGGAGCGTCGGTATCGGTTACGGGTTTTTCGGGTTTTTTGTCGTCATCGAAATCGAAACCAAAATCGAAATCGTGGTCGCCCCAAATGAAATTGAAACGATGATCTTCTTTTGCCATAACAGGAACAGCAAATACAGACAGGGTCAAAATGAGTGCCAGGATTAAAGAAAGTGCTTTTTTCATAAAATTTTCCTCCTAAAAAATTTGATAAACAGTTTATTGATCACGGGATTTTCCCGGTGAGTGGCTTGATTATACCACATTTAACCTTAAATTTGCTTTAAAATTACTAATTTTTTATAAAATTTTTTCTTGTTTTGAAATAAACAAATCGCTGGTCACCGAAATGGCTTGGGTGTAACTGCCAATTTGTAGGGTGTAATCCCCTTTGGCGAGGTCAGGGGTAGAAATCAAAGCCATGGAATAGCCCTTGGCAGGGGTGGCGGTAACAACGGTTTTCCCATTCTTTTGCAAGGTGAAGGTGTTATCTGCTTTTTGAGCGGGAAAGGTAAGGCAAAGGGCAGCCTGGTTTTTTACCGAAGTTAAGTGTTGTACTTTAGCACTATCACCGAATGCCATGAGAATACCGCCGTCAAGGGTGGCGGTGCCAGCATAATTGAGAATACCTTTGCCACTGCCCTGGGTTCCGTAAAGGGTCACGGTGCCTCCTGCTTGGTGGTAGTTGCCTTTGGCTTGAATTCCGCTTTGGGCAACTGTCAGGGTGGCAGTGCCGCCGGAAATTACAATATTGGTGGCTTGAATCCCGTCCTGACAGGTGGTTACCGTGAAGGTGCCTCCTGTTAAAGCCAGGTCGGTGGTTGCCCGCAGGGCATCCCCCAGGGTGGACAGGGTATAAGAGCCGCCCGAAAGGGTAACGGTGCCGTCGGAATGGATACAGTCATCTTTGGTGTTCAGCACAAAGGTGCCTCCCGACAGGCGGATATCTGATCCTGCTTTCAAGCCTTTGAAAGAACCAACGGCAGTGGTATCGGTGTTTTGAATTCCCTCGGCGGTGGTAACCTTCAAGGTTCCTTTTTCAATTTTCAACAGGGTTTGGGCTTGAATCCCGTCGTTCCCTGCGTTAATGGTGAACGTGCCACCGTAGAGATAAATAAACCCTTTGGCGGGGTCTTCCACGTTGTTGGAACGAATACCGTCAGTCCCGGCGTTCAAAACGAAGGTGCCCCCGTTGATTTTTACACAGTCTTTGCCGTCAATGGCAACGTTTTGGGAGGTAACGTGATAGGTGCCCGAAGAAAAGACCAGATCGTCCTTGGAAACAATGCCGTGTTTGTAGTTCCCTTTTACAGTTAAAGAGCCGTTGCCTTTGATGGTTAAATCCGAACGGCTGAACAAAGCGGCGTCCAGAACGGTAGCTTCGTCGGTGAGGTTGTAAGAACTCCCGTCCGACAGGGTGTTTTGAGAACCTTCTGCCAAAATCAGGTTGACTTTCTTGGCAGATTTAATATACAAAGCAGGCCCTTTGGAATTGGTAACCGTGACCCCCGAAAGGGTGAGGTTCACGGTATCTTCTCCTGCATCCACCGTGACCATGGCGTCTTGTTTTGTCCCTGTGAGAACGTAATCCCCACCCTTGGTAATATTCAGGGTTTCCGGGGTGGCGGGATTGGATGAGGCAGGCTTGGAGGGGGTAAGTGTGGTAATATCCAAAGGCTTTTTGGAAGTGGAGGGGGTGGAAAGGGTTTCTTCCTCAAAGGTCAGATCCATTTCATCGGTATCTGCCAGGGTAACCGAAGGGGTAGAGGCGGCTGACTCCGGCTGCGAAAGGGAAACCGAAGAAAGAGAAGAAACCTCTGAAGTTTGGGCATTGGTAGGGGTTTCGGCTTCACTGTCCCCGCAACCCGACAAACCGAAAATAAGGCAAAGGCTAAGAAGGAAGGCAAGACGTTTCATGGTTTCAAAACTCCTTGAGGATTATAATTCATTGCCTGCTGTTTCCTGCATGGAAACCGAAATTTCCAAGTTCCCGTTTCGGCAACGCAGGGCATCAATCATTTCTTTTTCCTTGGCAGGGTCGATCAGGGTGATGTGATAGGTTAAGCGGTACATACTGCCCATATTGGCGGTTTTTACCCGAACCAGGGTATAAGAGGAGGTGTAGTTTTTCAACACATCGTCAAAAACGCCCGAATAGTCCAGGTCTTCCGGCATGGTGATGTTCACTGTGCGGTATTTCAGGGTGTTTTTGGTGGCACCGAAATCCAGGCGGTTGTAAAGCATGAACACCCCGCACAGAATAATGGCAAACAAAAAGGCGAAAGCAAGGTATCCCATACCGGCAATCAACCCTGCCCCCATGGCAAGGAAAAGAGTGCCGATTTCTTTGGCAGTACCCGGTACCGAACGGAACCGAACCAGGCTGAACGCCCCTGCAACCGCAACGCCGGTACCCACGTTGCCGTTTACCATCATAATCACCACGCAAACCACTGCAGGAAGCAGGGCAAGGGTGACCACGAAACTTTTGGTGTAACGGGTGTGATACATATAACTGAAGGCGATGATCAAACCAACGATCAGGGCGCCCCCAATGCACAGTAAAAAGTCGGGTACGCTGATGACTGAAGTAAGTTCAGAGTCGAAAAGGCCTTTAAATACAGATTCAAGCATGGTTTATAGTCTCCTTTTTAGGTTGTAATATCATATTGCGATAAGCAGTTCCATATTTGGAAAACGAGGTTTTGTATAACTTTTCTTTGGACAGGGTCTGCACCAACCAAAGGGGGATGCCCCCTGCACATTTAATTTCCATAATGATCAGGTCAGGATCCAGCACCGGGTCCCCGCCCACAGGTTCCTGCAGGGAAAGGTCGGTTTGTCGGCAAAGAATGTTTTCATCAAAAGTTACCCGAAAATCGGGGTTGTCGTTGCCGAAAAAAGCTTCCCGTTCATAGGAAAGAAACACCGCAGGTTTCAGGGTTTTATAAAGGGAAAGGGAATAGTCAATTTCCCTGAAGATCTGGGTTTGGTTTTTCGGGGGGATGCCCTTAGTCAACCAGTCCATGGCTTCTTTCTCGGGCAAAGCCAGCCGGCGTTTATACACCACCGATTTGAATTTCTTTTTCAGTTCCACAAACACGGTGGAATCCCCTGTGGCCTGACTGTAACTTCGTACCCGCAATTTTTCTTTGTAAACGGGTTTTTCAATGGAACGGCGAATCAGCAGGTAACTGTCAGTATCGAAATAGATGTTGCGAATGGTGCTTCTGCCGTATTGATCCTGTTTCATATAGGGCTGCATCACTTCCAGCAACCGTTCTTTCTGGTCTTTGGTGATGACGTATTTATATTCGTAACGGGAAAATACAGTTTTAAAACCCACAGAGTTCACCTGCCTTTGTGTCACAGTATAAAAGGGCAACCTTAAACTAACATAAAATTATGAAAATATTTTGAAGTTTTTTTGTTTCCTTCTTTTGTGGGCATACTGAAATCGGGTGATAACATGAAAACACGGGGATATATTTTGTTTTTTCTTTTTCTTTGGGGATTCATCGGCATTGGGGGACGCCTTGCCTATTTGTGCCTGGGGGACACCCTAATGCAAACGGCAGAGGGGCAATCTTCCTATCTGGTGACGGTGGATGAACCCCGAGGGACGGTGTTTGATCGCACCCTGGAACCCATCACCAACAGGGACTGGGTGGTAAAAACAGGGGTTTTGCCCCCCTCTTTGGAAACCGATGGGGTAGGGGTTTCCTGTCGGCAAGGGTTTTCCACCCTGCAAACGGCAGCCCACCTGATAGGATATGTGGACAGCACGGAAAACAAAGGAGTAGGGGGACTGCAACATGGGTATGACTCCCTGTTACAAGGCACACCCACCACCGTGACCTATTATCGGGATGCGGTAGGTGGTATTTTGCAGGGGCTGGGAACCGAAATCTCCCAGGATCTTTCCATTTATGAAAAAGGGGTGGTTACCACCCTT
The DNA here is from genome assembly GCA_045593325.1 of Acutalibacteraceae bacterium. Taxonomy (GTDB): domain Bacteria; phylum Bacillota; class Clostridia; order Oscillospirales; family Acutalibacteraceae; genus UMGS1484. The sequence continues at coordinate 12,363 of JAZNWL010000049.1, forward strand.
TGGCTTCCTTTGCAACAGGCGGTGGAGAAGGCGTTTTCCTCCTCCCAAAAAGGGGCGGTGGTCATTACCCATTGTCAGACGGGAGAGGTGCTGGCGGGGGCGAGCTTCCCTTCCTTTTCTCCGCTGGACGTTTCGGCATCCTTTGATAATACAGCATCCCCTTTGCTTAATCGTATGCTGTTGGGCTACAACGTAGGCTCGGTTTTCAAACTATGTGTTGCCGCCGCGGCATTGGAACAGGGCATTTCCTCGGATTATACCTATTGTTGCACCGGGGAGATTCAGGCGGGGCAGTCTTTTTCCTGCCACAAGGCAGAAGGGCACGGAACGTTGAATATGGAACAAGCCTTGGCGGTTTCCTGCAATCCGTATTTTATACATCTGGCATCCCGGGTGGGGGGACAGGGGGTATATGATATGGCGGTTGCCATGGGTCTGGGGGAAGAAACCACCCTTTGCCAAGGAATTACAGGGGAAAAAGGGGAACTGCCTGTGTTGGAAGAACTGCTTCGTTCTCCTGCGGAACTGGCCAATTTTGCCATTGGTCAGGGCAGATTTCTGGCAACCCCTCTGCAGATCAATGGGGTAACCGCCGCTTTGGCAAACGGCGGGGTAATGTTTCCCCAAAGACTGGTGTCAGGGCTTCGGAATACCAAGGGAGAAGTGACCTATGAAAAAGGAAAAACGGGAAAACGGGTGTGTTCGGTAACCACTGCCGAAACCTTGAAAACCATGATGGCAACCGTCATGACCGGGGGCACAGGGACACAAGGGTATTTTTCGGAATTGCCCTCCGGGGGCAAAACGTCTACCGCCCAAACGGGCATGGTGGACAGAAAAGGCCAAGGGGTGTATAACGCCTGGTTTACAGGTTTTTTGCCTTTGGAAAACCCCATCTATGCCGTTACGGTATTGGTGGAAGGGGGCAGTTCCGGGGGCAGTGATGCCGCGCCCATATTTCGGGAAATTTGCAAAACCATATATTACGAAGGTTTATTGAGAGAATGACACCCCGCCTTGGTTTGCAAGACGGGGTGAGGCTGGCGGTTTATTATTTTTGCAGTCCTTTGGCTAGTTGAATTAAATTATCCAGCTGTTGGTTGTTCAAGCCTTTAACAGCAGCCAATAATTCCTTTTCTTTGGCGGGATTTTGAGAGGTTACATCAAAAAACTCATAGGGAGTGATTCTCAAAGATTCGCAAATATAGAAAAATACCGTCATGGAAGGAAAACTACCTCCGGTTTCGATGTTGTTAATATATCCGGCGCTTTGCCCCAAAGATAAACTCATATCCCGAGCAGAAACACCTTTGTTCAGACGAAGTTTTGACAGCATGGCGAAAAGCACATTAAAAATGCTAAAGAACACGCGGTGTCCTCATATAAATTATAGTATTGTTTTTTATACTGACGCGGAAAACCATTGTCCCAGGGCAGTGCCGCCGAAAAGGGAATCGGTGAACCGGGCTTTCACACTGCCGTAAGAAAGTTCGGTAAGTTCTTTTTCAAAGGCATCTTTTTTGGGGGTGGGAAGATAAAAAGAAAGGGTAATTTGTTCCCCGAAATCACTGTCGGTAACCATACCGTCCATTTGGGGAATCAAGGGGGAAATGCGACCGTATTGGTTATAATCACAGGTAAGAGAACCCACCAGATAGGGTTGCATGGTAAGCAGGGGGGCGTTGGCAAGGGCTTCGTTGCCTGCGGCAGAATAGGAACGCACCAAGCCGCCTGTACCCAGCAGTGTGCCCCCGAAATAACGGGTAACAATGATAATACAGTCGGTAATGTTTTTCCGTTCTAAAATATCCAGTATGGGAAGGCCTGCGGTGCCCTGGGGTTCCCCATCATCGGCATACCGCTGGGAACCGTCCCGTAGGCGGTAGGCATAGCAATGGTGACGGGCATCGTAATATTTGGATCTTACCTCCGCCACCAAAGCGGCGGCTTCTTCAACAGAGGAAACAGGCGCGGCAACCCCGATGAAACGGGATTTCTTTTCCACGTATTCGCCGTGACCTTTGCCTGCAATGGTAATATAGGGTTCCATGACAATTCTCCCCCCTAACAAAAAACGATGCTTCTTAAAAAAGCATCGTCTTTGCAATCTTATTTGTTCAGATTAAAGCGCTTATTGAAGCGTTCTACACGACCGCCGGTGTCAACCAACTTCTGTCTGCCGGTAAAGAAGGGGTGGCAGCTGGAGCAGATGTCAACATGGATATCTTTTTTGGTGGAGCGGGTTTCGATTACGTTACCGCAAGCACATTTGATGGTGGTCGTTTCGTAGTTCGGATGAATTCCTTGTTTCATTCCTGTCACCTCTTTCATTAAACCATCGGCTAATATCATAACACACACGGTGTGAAATTGCAAGAAAAATTTAAGGGTTTTTTATAAGTTTTTTTCTCATCAAAGATATTGTGGCGAGGGTACGTGATGCTACACAATATTTATGATGATCATTTGACTTTGGGTGCGGCTGACAGCACCCGAGAGGCAATGGAAGAGGCAGCGCCCAGGCCTGACCCTGCATTTTCCACCACCACCACGAAGGCGTAAGGCTTGGTTTCTTCTTTGCAAAATCCCACAAACCAGGAGTGGGGGGTGCCTTTATCCCCGATTTCGGCGGTACCTGTTTTGGCGCAAAGGGAAAGACCGCTGAAACTGCTGTCCCCGTAATGGTCGGTTACGGCTTTCCGCATCATATCGGTAAGAGTTTTGGCAGAAGATTTGGACATCATGGAAACCTTTTTGCCGTTGCCCAGGGTGGTGCTTACGCCTGAAAGGGAGTCAACGCTTTCCACAAAGTAGGGCCATACACAGGTGCCTTCCCCTGCGATGCCTCCCATAAAGGTGAGGAATTGGAAGGGGTTGACGGTATCGTTATACTGGCCGATGCCCGACCATCCAAAATCAATTTGGTTGGCATCGGTTACGTTATAAACACTTTGGGTGCAATCGATGCCGTTTACCGACAGGGTTTTGTTAAAACCAACCTTTTGGGCGGTGGCGGTAAGGTCATTTTTTCCCACTTCCAAAGCAAACTGAGCAAAGGCGGCGTTACAGGAATGTACCAGGGCATTTTCCAGGGTTACGGTGCCGTGGTTGCCAAGACAGCTCAACCATTCATCTTCAATGGTGACCCCCCGTTTACAGGAGAAGGAAAGAGAGTCTGCCTCAGAAAGGTTTTCCAGTGCTGAAAGAGCAGTAACTACCTTGAATATGGAACCGGGAGCATAGGACCCCGAAAGCAGACGGTTAACGTACACCCCTTTTTCCTGCGCCATCCCTGTCTGAGAGGCAGGGTCAAAGGTGGGGGTGCTTGCCATACATAAGATTTCCCCGGTTTTGTAATTGTATACCCCTACAGTGCCCGAACGGGAACCTAAAGCCTGATACGCGGTGATCGAAAGGTCGGCATCAATGGTCAGGGCGATGTCGTTGCCGGTGCCGTATACCCCGTTGACAGGGTCATACCCTGTAATATCTTTCCAGAAGGCAGAATGAACCCCTGTGGAAACAAAGCCGTCTAAATCTCCAACGGCATGGGCGGTGGCTTTGCGGATGTCTGCATTCTCATGGAAGGAACGAACTCCCATTTTGGTTTCACAAAGAACGGTGCCGTTGCGGTCGGTAATGACGCCCCCTTTTTGCAAATGCCCGTCGGTATACAAATGGCGGTTGGTGGGGTAGGCTGCCCAGTCGTCCCCAATCAGCGCCAACTGACCGTACAACAAAAACAGGCCGGTGCAAAACAGGATCAAAACCACAAGTAAAACCCAGGTGCGGGAAAGAATCTGTTTCAATAATATCGCCTTCTTTCTGTTTCCAAAGGCTCGGGTGTTCCCTCTGCGGCAGCCCAAAAGGCGGTGAGGAAAAACGCCGCCATGAAACTGGTGCCCCCACGGCTGACAAACATCATGGTAACCCCGGTTAAGGGGAGAATATCGGTGGAACCGAAAATATTTAAAGCGGTCTGGAACAGCATCATTCCTGCCGCACCGCATACTCCCATGGCCTGGAAGGCGGTGGGTGCGGTTTTGACAAGGCGAAGGGCGGTAAGAGTCAGGGCGATAAAGCACAAAGCGGCACAAAGACCAATGATTTGTCCCCATTCTTCACATAACACCCCGAATACCAGGTCGGTGTCGGCGGCGGAAACCGAAAGCAGGGTACCGTTACCTCCGCCAACCCCCAGCAAGCCGCCGCTTGCCATGGCAATTAAGGTGCGGGTTTGTTGATATCCAGAAGTAGCCGCCAATTCCCAAACGTGGAGCCAGGCGGAAAAACGGGTGGCAATGTGGGGGAACAGCATCAACGCTGTTGCCCCTGCGCCTACAGCGCAAAGACCAATACCTGTCACCAATCGCCAGTCGGTAAGGCGCATCATTAAAAGAATCAGCATGGTGACAAAGAAAATGGCAATGGCACCAAAGTCCACCATGCATACCAAAGCCCCCATGGTAATTCCCGCAAAGACCATGAAGAACCAGCGGTTCAGGGGTTTCTTTGCCACCACGGGCAAACTGCAGGCGCCCACGGTTAAAAAAGCAATTTTGGCAAATTCCGAGGGTTGGAAGGAAATCCCCGCAATGGAAAGCCAGTTGGTGGAACCGAAAATACGGGTGCCGAATCCCACGGTAAACCACAATACCCCTACGCAAATCAGGGCAATGGGGATGCGGAGCTGATAACACAATCGGTGATGTTTCAAAAGCAGGGTGAGAAGAACACTTCCCAGAATGCCCGCCATGGCACAAAACAGTTGTTTTTCTAAATTTTCAGGGGCAGAACAGGCACAAACCCCTAGCCCCAGGGTGGTTAAGTACAAAATGGGAGTTTCCCAAAGCAACCCTCCGTGGCCCCACAGTTTTTTTAAAAGGAAATACAGCCATTCCCCCGCAATGAGCAGAGCAAAGCAAAGGGGAAGCAAAGGGGGGAGGGGGTCGGCAAACCGCAAACATAGTTGCCCGCCCATAATCAACTGAAACAGGGTCAGGCAAATCAGCAACCAGCCACCCTTTTTCGGGGTTTTGGAAGAAAGGGTTTCGGCTTCCAGGCCGTTACATTCAAAAATATATTCTTCCTCGCCAAAGGCGACCACGTCCCCGTCCAACAGGGGAGCGGTTTTGGTCAGGGGCTTTTCATTTAAGAAAACCTCCCCATCCAGCGGGGTTAAAAGCCATTTGTCGTCCTGCTGGAAAAACATGGCGTGTTTTTTCTCCACCGATTCGTGGGGAAGACAAACGTCGCACACCTTTCTTCGCCCAATGATGCCTTCGGCAACCGTAACGGTGAAAGGAACACCCTCACGGGTAATAAAACGGGCAAGGGTTTTCTTCACAGGCTTTTTGGCAAGATACCCTTTGACCCAAAACCACACCATCAAAAGGGAAAGAAGGGGCAGAAGCCATCGGGAAATCAGAAGATAAATGGGATATACAATATGGGCCATAGATTCACCGCCTTTACCGAAAGAATATAAAACAGTATATCACAAGGAATCGTTAATTGCAATCCATGGGTACGGGAATTGCTTGACTCAAATGGAAGGAATACAGCAGGAGCTCTTTGACCTGAATGCCCGACGATTCTTTCAGGATCTTGGCATACAGGGTCAGTTGCTGCTCATACCGTTTAACCAGTTCTTCGGGGGTTTTTACCCGGTCGGTTTTATAGTCCACCACCGTGAAGCCTCCGTTTTCTTCAAACATACAGTCCACGATCCCCTGAACCACCGTGGTTTCCTGTTCAAACTCCTTGGGAATGGAAGGGTCGATCTGGGTAACGGGCAGTGCTGCCATAAACCGATGTTCCCGCAGTAGGGTTTGGGAAGATTCCATGCGGTGATACAGCTGGCTTTGGAAAAAGGTGTTCAGTTTTTGGGCATCCACCACCGCCCCTTGTTGGGGAGTGATAAAGGCTTGTTCCACCAATCGCTGAATTTCCCTTTGGGGATCATTTGCGGCGGCAGAATAGTCGGCATACTGCATGAAAGCGTGAAGGGCGGTACCCTTTTCTGCTGAGGAAAGCCCTTCTTGTTGCAAAAAGGCAGGGCGAGGCACCCGAAGGAGTTCCCCTTGTTCATGGGTCAATGCCGAAACGCTTCGTTTGGAGAATACCTGCTCCAGGGGAGCGTAGGGGTTTTGATAAGACATTTGCCTGGTGATTTGTTCCAGATACGCCGTGTCGGTGGGGCGCAAAGGTTGGGCTTCCACAGGGGTGGATTCCTTGGGCAAGGAAACATGGTTGCTTTGTAACAAATTCACCTGCAGGTTTTCGTTTGGGGCATCCAGATACCCGTAAGGGGTGTTGGCGTGAACCCGCAGTTGATTTCCCGCGGGATGTAACAGGGCATAGTACAAAAGCAACTGCCAAAAGTTGGGGGCAGAAAGTACCAGTTGGGGATGGATTCTGCCGGTTTCCTCCAACTGTCCGGTAAGAGCCAGGACAGATTTTTCCACCGATTTCACGGGGTCATCCAAAGAAGAAAGCAATACCAGATGGTCAATGGCACGGGTCATGGCCACGTATAAAATCCGAAGTTCTTCCGAAAAGGCACTCCGCTTGTTTTCGGCTTTGATGATCTCCCGGGGGAAGGTGGTGGTTTTGGTTTGGGTATCATCGTTGAAAAGGGTGAATCCCACCCCTAATTTTTCATCCAACAGTACGGGGTTGGAATATTCCTGATTGTTGGGTCTGGCACCGCACCCTGCCACAAAGCAAATGGGGAATTGTAACCCCTTGGCATGGTGAATACTCATAACCCGTACCCCACGGAATCCGGCGGTGTCCACCGAAGGGGTAAAAGGGCGTTCTTCTTTGCTGAGTTTGGTAACGTAGGCAAGGAATCCGTCCAGGCGGTCAAACCCGTTTTGTTCGCAGTCCTCTGCCAGGGAAAGAAGTGCCAGAAGATTTTGCTTTCTGGCATCCCCTTTATCCCAAAGTTGCACCAGGGCGGGATAATGATAAGTGCGGTAAAGGGTTTGCAACAGTTCTTTGGGAGATTGGGTAACCGCTTGGGTGCGCAAACGGTCAACGGTTGTTAAAAAGTCGGTAGCCTTTTGGTTGCCTTCTTTGCTGTGACATTCCACACAACTGATGAGAGATTGCCGTTTCCCGTGAAGACGGATCTGGGCAATTTCTTCGGCGGTAAAGCCAAAGAAAGGAGAAAGCAGGGTGGAAAGCAATGCCACGTCGTCGGTGGGATTGTCGATGGTACGAAGAAGGTCCAGAACACAGGCGATTTCCCGTTTTTCAAAGAAGCCGTCAGAAGATTCGGCAATGGCGGGAATGCCGTGTTCCTGCAATCGCTGTACGAAAACAGGCGCTTTGGTGCGGTTGCTCCGAAGTAAGATGACGCAATCTTCGGGTTTGGCAGGGCGCAAAGCTCCATCATCGGTAACACAGGGGGCTTCCATAAATTTGCGAATATGTTGGGCGATGCGGTCAGCTTCCAGTTGGGCGTCCTCCCGTTCATCCCGCTCCAGAAAATCCAGTACCACAGGGCAATGGCAGGGGGGGAAGTTTTGCTCCGGAATCAATTCATGATCTTCATCATAGTCCACGTCCCCTGCTTCCCGGGACATCACCAGGGTGAACAGTTGGTTGACCGTTTCGCACACTTCAGGGCGACTACGGAAGTTCCCTTTGAACAGCACCTTCCCGGGGTAATGGATTTCGTCGTATAAGGGATATTCGTCCAGCATGGTTAAAAAGTTCCGGGGGTTGGCTTTGCGGAAACGGTAAATACTTTGTTTGATGTCCCCCACGGTAAACAGGGTTTCTCCGTTGCGGGAAAGGGCTTTGTAAATGGCGGTTTGCAGGTCGTTGGAATCCTGAAATTCGTCCACCATAACGTAGGCAAATTCCCGGGAGAGTTCCTCGGCCAGTGGGGTAGGAACCGCTTTTCCGTCTTCCAAGGTAACCAGCAGGGACAAAGCGGCATATTCAATGTCGGAAAAGTCCAGCGTGTTTTGTTGTTTTTTCTTTTCATCCAGGCGATTGGAAAATTCCCAAACGCAGTCCATTAATAAGGAAACGGCAGGTGCCAACAAACGGCATTGTTCTTTACATTCCTCTTGGGTGATGAAAAACCAGGATTTCAGGGTTGCCAGGGTGGATTTATGTAGACGTTGCAAATTGTTGGAGGTTTCCTTGGCGGCATTGTCCGGGGAGTTTGCTCCTTGGAAGTTTACAGCAGGACAGGTGTTGCAAAGGGAAACGGTATCATCCCAATTTTGTTCCTGCAAACTTTTCTGAATTTTTTTCAGCCCATCCAACCCTTGCTGTAAACGGTCCACCCGTTTGGGATTCAGGTCGGGCTCCCATTCCAGTTCTTTAATGCCTTGTTCCAGGGTAACCACGGCGCTGTTTACCAGGGTTGCCCCTTTTTCCATTAAGGGAATCCCCCACAAAGAGGTGGAAACCGAATCAAATTGTCGGTAGCTTTCGCAAACGCTGTCGGTCCATTGTTTGGGGAAGGGCAAAGAGCGGATGTAATTGTAAATAATGGTAATGGATTCTTCCAATCGGGAGGTGCCGTTGTCCGCCCCCACCAATTTTGCCAGATATTCGGTTTCTTGGGGGTGGTTTTCAAAATAATCGTTCAGGGTTTCTTCCATGGCGGCATGTTTCAGAAGGGTCAAGGAAGTTTCGGAAATAATTTTGAAATCCGGGGATAAATCCAACTGCTCAAAATGTTGGGTGATCAGGTTTTTACAAAAGGCATCAATGGTGGAAATATTGGCTTTATCAAGAAGCATTTGCTGTTTTATTAAACGGGGAGAACCGGGTGCATTTTTCAGTTCTTCCTGTATCCGTTTCCCAATGCGCTCTTTCATTTCGGCGGCAGCGGCATTGGTAAAGGTTACCACCAGTAAACGGTTAATATCTATGCTTTCTTCAGGGTCTAAAATACACTGCATGATATGTTCCACCAAGGCAGCGGTTTTCCCGGACCCTGCGGCGGCGGAAACCAACAAAGCACCGCGGCTGTTGATGGCTTGTTTCTGAGCTTCGGTTGGTTTAAATGCCATGGTATTCCCCTCCTTTCAGCAAGGCTTTTTTGTCTTCGTCCGATAGTTTCGGCACTTTATCGTGCACCCCTTCTGCCCCCAGGGGACATGCCCCTTTATAATTGCAGTAGTCACAGGCAGAGGCTTGTGAGGAAGAAGGGTCCAGGGGTTGACAGGTAATGTCCCCGTCTTGCAGGGCGTTGCCCATTTGGGTGAGCAATTCTTCCAGGTGTTTTCGGGTTTTTCCGAAAAATTCCAGGGAAGCCACCGAACTGCGAGTGCTGAGTCCACCGTCTTTTAAGTAGGTCAAAGGAACGTACAGCCCCTGTTTGTGGGGGTCCATGGCATGGAGCACGTGGTCCTGATTTAAAATCAGGCCTTTCATTTTCAGGGAGTTCATCAGTTCTTTTTCGGAACTTTCGCCCTCCTCCACGCTTTTTCGTTTGGCGGGCATATATAAAATTCCGGCAGGTTGACGAAGTTCTCCCAGGTTTACCCCGTCTTTTTCCAGGGCAAACAAATAAATAAGCATTTGTAATCCAATGCCGTAGTAAATATCCTCCAGCACAAAGTCTTTGGTTCCTGTTTTGTAGTCCACAATACGGATATAGGTGATGCCGTTTTGTTCATAGGTGTCAATACGGTCCACCACCCCTGTGATGTATAACTTTCCCCCGTTTTTCAAGGGGAAGCAAACGGGGGGCATATCCCCGTCATTGTTTCTGATTTTGTATTCACAAGCGACCGTTTGGAATAAACTGTTTTCCATTTCTTTGGCCATGTGTGCCACCAGGGAACGTAAAAGGGCTTCCACCCGTTTAAGCTGGAATAAAAAGGTGGGGGATTTATCCCCGGTACCCCCCATTTCTTGTTCCACAAATTTATACAGCAAGGTGTGGATCTGTTCTGCCTGTTCTTCCGGGGAAAGGGCATGAAGCCCGGTTTCTTTGTTATTGCGAATAATATGTTCCAGAACGTAGTGCACCAAAGTTCCTCGGGACAACACGTCCAACCCGATGGGTTGACGGGGAGAAACCCGCAATCCATATTGACAGAAATAATTGAAACGGCATTTATGATACACTTCCACGCCACTGGGGGAAAGGTAAATGTCTTCCCCGAACAAATTGTTTGCCGTTTCGGGGGTTAAGGAACACTGGGGAAGAGCGGTTTGCCGACGGCAAAGGTCCAGCAAGTGGGGATGATGCTGTTCAAAATAGGCGTATAAACTGCCGGTCATGGCGTCTTTCAGGGAATATCGTTTTGCCAACAATTCCAAAGCGGTTCCCGGGGTAACCGCTTGCAACAAGGGGGAATCTTCCTGGGTGCTGGTTTGCACACAGTGGGGGAAATGGTCTTTTAAAAGAATCAGAGGGGTGCAAAGGTTTCCCCCGTTTTCCGTAAGGTAGGTAAAGAACACCTTTTCCTTGGCACTGCAAGCTGCCTGGTAGAATAGAAAAGATTCTTCCACCGTGTCGAATTGCCCATGGTCGGAAAGAGGAATATCAAATTGATTCAGTTGAGCCCGTTCATAATCGGTGAGCAATCCTCCCGAAGCAGGAATCCCCGGGAATACCCCTTGGTTGGTATTTAAAAGAAATACTACTTTGGGCTGGGCAGGACGAGTGTGGGCGGCATCCCCCATCATCACCTGGTCAATGCCTTGGGGAATGGTTCCCATGCCTGCATTTTGAATCGTCAACCCCAAATAACGGGTAAAATCGTTCAGGGAAAGGGGTGTGTCCCCCAATGCCCGCACCATCTGGTCCAAAAGAGAAACCAACAAGGTGGGAGAACGAAGCAGGTTTCCCGCGGCAAAGGCATCTTGGGTTTGGGAAAGAACGTCTCCCAGGGTTTGCAAACGGTCAAACACCTGAAGGCTATGTAAATATTCATACAGGGCAGTGGCATAGGTTTTGCAGGTGTTCCCCTTTTTACAAGCATCTTTTAAGGAAAGCAGGGGAGAAACCATCTGCAACCGCAGGTTGTTCAAGCGGGCGGTCATGGCAGGGGAGGGTTCTTTGGCACCATCGGGATGACGATTGAATTCTTTCAGCCATTGTGCTCCTGTGGTTCCCCAGGTGAAGGTATAGTTTTCCAATAGGGCAACCTCTTCCACCGAAAGAGGGGTGAGCCCTGTTTTTAAAAGAGAAAGAATCAAAGACGTGTCCATTCCTTTGGTAACCAGTTCCATGGATTTTTGGCAGAAGGCCGCCAGGGGCTGGTTTTTAAAGGGAATGGCATGGTCGGAAAAACAGGGGATCTCATAGGAAGCAAAAGCCCCTTCCAATGCCCCTTGATAGTGAGCGGGGTCACGGGCAATGATCATGATATCCCGATAGCGGTAGCCTTCTTCCCGCACCAGTTTGGCAACGGTTCTGGCAATATAATCCGCCTGGTCATATTGGTCCCGACAACTGCATATAGTAATTTCGTTTGCATCTTCTTCAAAGGTCAGGTCTTCTCCTGCCAGAACAGCTTCCATGTCTTTCAGGGCAGGGTTTTTTGCCCGTTTGTTTCGGGTTAAAATACAATGAGTCTCAAAGGATACCCCTTGTTCCTTCGCCATGCGTTTGCACTGGGCAAGAATATCCTTGGTGTTTTCAAAAAGTTCAAACTCTCCACGGGAATGTTCCCCGTCGGCACAAAGGGACAAATAAACGTCATCCGCCTGACTGATGATTTGGGAAATCAGTTGTTTCTGAGGATAGGTGAAATCTTTAAAAGCATCAATAAAAACCGTTTTCCCTTGCCAGAAGTCTTTGTCCTGCAACAGGCCGTAAGCTTTTTCCAACTGGTGGTCAGGGTCGATATAGGATTCTTCCACCAGGCGGTTATACACCCCTGAAATCAAAGCGATCTCTTTGAGTTTTTGTTGTAACCCTTTTCCGGGTACCCGGTGGGATGCCATTTCCAGTGCAGCGGGAGTAATGCCGTTGAAATTACATTCTGCCACAATGGCAAGAACGTGGGTATAAAAATCCGGATTTTTCAGTTGTTTGCGGTACAGGAAAAGTTGGTCTTTCACTTCCTCAACGCTTCGTGCCATTAACAGCATCTTTTCCTGAGGGGTTAAGGGAGTTCCCGCAATGCCCCCGTAGGTTTTAAACACCCTGTCGCACAAACGGGTAAAGGAAAGCACCTCGCACCGCTTGTCCACGGGCAAGGAAAGCATCCGCCGTTCGTTTTCAAAGGATGCCTGTTCTGGCACCAGCAGAATGGCGTTTTTACCCGACGATAAATTTTCAATGATTTGATAAATTTCGTGGGTTTTTCCGCACCCTGCTTTGCCTATAATAAAATGGAGCATGGAACAGCCTCCTTTGACATGGTATATATAATAAATTATACCATATTTATTTGCAAAAGAAAAGGGTCAACCGAAAATTAAAACCAGCATAGTGCAAAGCCCAACCACCATCACTCCCAACAGCGCCCCTGCTAACAGGGCGGTCAGGGGAGTTCTTTGATAACGGGGACGGGAAAAATGAATGACCCGATGTTTGATTTTTTCCATGAAAAAACCTCCTTATGGGAATAGTTTTTCCCCGGGCATAAGAGATATGCTTCCAAAAAACAGAAAATCCTTCGTTTTTCGGTAAATTTCAACAAAAGAAACAAAACATATTTCACAGTTCTGCACAATTTTTATAAAATAGGGTTGCAATACACAAATAAATTTGTTACAATGGAAAAAATTGCATCATGGGGGAAATAGCCGCATTTTACCCCTGCAAACGGGAAAGGACAGTGGAGCGAATTATGTTTTACAAAACAGAATGTGTAGCCATGTTATTGGCAGGGGGGCAAGGCAGTCGCCTTGGCGCTCTCACCAAGAAAATTGCAAAGCCTGCGGTACCCTACGGGGGGAAATATCGCATTATTGATTTTCCCATGTCCAACTGTATCAATTCCGGGATCGACACGGTTGGGGTTTTAACCCAGTATCAACCTTTGGAACTGAACGATTATATTGCCACAGGGGCTCCTTGGGATCTGGACCGCCGTCAGGGCGGGGTGCACGTGTTGCCTCCTTATCAACGCAACGCCGGGGCAGACTGGTATAAAGGAACTGCCAATGCCATTTACCAAAATATTCCCTTTATTGAACGGTACCGCCCTTCTTACGTTCTGGTGCTGTCTGGGGACCATATTTATAAAATGGATTACGGCAAAATGTTAGATTATCATAAGGAAAACAATGCCGATTGTACCATTGCGGTGCTGGACGTATCCCTGGAAGAAGCCAGTCGGTTCGGTATCATGAACACCCGTGAAGACGGCAGTATTTACGAATTTGAAGAAAAACCCGCCCACCCCAAATCCACCAAAGCCTCCATGGGGGTTTACATTTTCAGTTGGGACGTGTTGAAAAAATATTTGGAAGAAGATGAAGCAAATCCCGATTCTTCCAACGACTTCGGGAAAAATATTATTCCCACCATGCTGAACAACGGCTGTAAAATGATGGCCTATTCCTTCGACGGATATTGGAAAGACGTGGGCACGGTGGAATCCCTTTGGGAAGCCAATCTGGACCTGCTGAATCCCAAAGTGGAATTGGATCTTTCCGACCCCAACTGGCGGATCTATTCCCGCACCGAAACGGTACCGCCTCAGTACGTTTCAGAAAAAGCCGACGTGCAGAACTCCCTGGTGAGTGACGGTTGCACAGTGGAAGGGTACGTGGATTATTCGGTACTGTTTTCGGGTGCCGTGGTGGAACCGGATGCTCAGGTGCATTATTCCATCATTATGCCCGGTGCGGTGATTAAAAAAGGCGCCGTGGTAAAATATGCCATGGTAGCGGAAAACACCGTGATTGAAGAAGGCGCTCAGGTTGGCCAGGCTCCCGAGGAAATGGAAAATCGGGATGACTGGGGTGTTGCCTTGGTGGGGGATAACCTGACCATTGGCAAAAATGCTGTGATTGGCGCCAAAAAAATGGTTGAAGATAATGTATTGGAGGGTGAAACAAGATGAAAACCAATGCCATTGGTGTAATTTTCACCAACATCGGAGATACCTTATTACGGGATATGACCCAGCTTCGTTGCATGGGTTCGGTTCCCTTTGGGGGTCGGTATCGGTTAATTGATTTCCCCCTTTCTGCCATGGTTCATGCCGGCATTTCCAAGGTGGGGATTACCACCCGCCACAATTACCGTTCTTTGATGGACCATCTGGGAAGCGGAAAACCCTGGGATCTGTCCCGTAAAGCAGGGGGGATTTATCTGTTTCCCCCCTTCAGCAACACCGAAAGTGGTGACAATACCACCCGTCTTTCGGAACTGGCTGCCATGATTCCCTTCCTGGAAAATTCCCATGAAGATTACGTGGTATGTTGCGACTGCGATGCGGTATTCAATTTTGATATGAATGAACTCATTGACGCTCACGTTGCCTCAGGGGCGGACATTACCTTCGGGTACGTTCACGGCAAGTTGCCCAATCCCTCCGGTCGGCGGATGGTGCTGAATATGGATGAGGATAAACGGGTAAAAGAAATTTTAATTCAACCTGCCCTGGAAGACGAATGTGATTACGCCATCAACGTGACGGTGCATAACCGCAAACGGTTGATTCAGGTAATCAAGGACGCTTTGAGCCGTAACTTCACCACCATTACCCGGGATGTATATCAACGGCAACTGTCTTCTTTCGACATGAGAGGGTATGAAATCGGTGGATACGTACGGGTTATCGACAGTCTTTCCACCTATCTTTCTGCCAATGAAGATCTGTTGAAGAAAGAAGTGCGGGACCAACTGTTCTGTGCAGACCGTCCCATTTTAACCAAAGAGCGGGACGACAGCCCCACCCGTTATGCCATCGGCGGTAAGGTCACCAATAGTTTGGTGGCAGACGGCTGTGTGATTGAAGGCACTGTGCAAAATTGCATTTTGTTCCGGGGCGTTAAGGTAGAAAAGGGTGCCCATCTGGAAAACTGTGTGATCATGCAGGATTCTGTGGTTTCTCAAAAAGCCCGTCTTTCATATATCATTACCGATAAAGACGTAGAGATCACCCCCAATCGTACTCTGATGGGATTTGAATCCTATCCTGCTTACATTGCTAAAAATTCTATTGTATAACCGAAGGGAGTTGGGCCTATGAAAACCTTATTTGTTACCAGTGAAGCCTATCCCTTTGCGGTTTCCGGGGGGCTGGGTGACGTTTCGGGCGCTTTGCCTGCGGCGTTGCGTCATCGGTTCATCGGGTGTCGGGTGGTTATGCCTTTGTATGAAGACGTTCCCGAACACTACAAAAAGGAAATGAAATTTTTAGGAAGCCTTTCGGTTCCTGTTTCCTGGCGCCGTCAGTATTGCGGTGTGTTTGAAGCCAAATGGGGTGGGGTAACCTATTATTTGCTGGATAACCAATATTACTTTAAACGCTCGGGTTTGTACGGGTATTTTGACGACGCGGAACGTTTCGCCTTTTTTGCCCGTGCCGCTTTGGAAATTCTGCCCTTGATCGGCTATTACCCCGACGTGATTCATTGTAACGACTGGCAGTCTGCCCTGCTTCCCACCTATTACAGCCTGTTTTATGCAGGGGTGCCCGGGTATGAAAATATCAAAACCGTGTTGACCATTCATAACATTCAGTACCAAGGGAAATACGGCAATGATATTTTAGGAGACGTATTGGGGATTCCCGAAGAAGCCCGTTCTTTGCTGGAAAACGAAGGGGCGGTCAATATTTTAAAAGGCGGTATCGAAACTGCCCATGCGGTTACCACCGTTAGCCCCACTTATTCACGGGAAATTCTGGACCCTTGGTATTCTTACGGGTTGGACAGTATTTTAAAAGAACGCAGTTGGAAACTGCGGGGTATTATCAACGGCATTGACGTGGACGTGTATAATCCCCAAACCGACAGTATGATTGCCGCCAACTATTCGGCTGACGATATGGCAGGCAAAGCTGTGAACAAACGGGTGTTGCAAGAAACCATGGGGCTTCCCCAACGGGAAGACGTCCCTATGATTGGGCTTGTGAGCCGTTTGGTTTCCCAAAAGGGACTTGACTTGGTGAAATATGCCCTGGAAGAAATGATGCAGTGGGATATTCAACTGGTAATTTTAGGCTCGGGAGACTGGGTATATGAAAGTTATTTCGACGAAATGGCGGCAAAATACCCTGATAAAATGGCATTGAAACTGGGCTTTATTCCTGCCCTTGCTCATCAGATCTATGCCGGGGTGGATTTATTCTTAATGCCCTCTAAATTTGAACCCTGCGGCTTGGCACAGTTGATTTCTCTGCGGTACGGCACCCTTCCCATTGTACGGGAAACCGGGGGGCTCAAAGATACCGTGTTTGACTGTGGCGGAAAAGACGGTAACGGCTTTACCTTCCAGACCTATAACGGGGACGATATGAAGGATGCGGTGCACCGCGCCGTTTGCTTGTACCGTGACAAAGAAAAATGGGATTCGGCAGTGGCTCGTGCCATGGCCTGTGACCATAGCTGGAATCAGTCGGCAGGGGAATATGCCAAATTGTATAAAGAACTGGTTTCTAAATGATCATCAACACCCTTGGTTTCCTATGAACCGAGGGTGTTTTTGCTGGAAAAACGCAAAACAACAATTCATTGGAGAGATAAACAGGAGAATATCACCAAAAAATCATTCTACGGGAAAGAAAAAACCTTGGTTTTTTGTGCATTTTTTCCTAAAATGCGGGTTTGGAAACATTCCCCTCTTGATTTTTTGTGTATTTGTTATATAATGGATACTGTACTATATTATCGTGTTAAAAGGAGGAATTCTTTCTATGGATTATCGTTTGTCCCCTTCGGAAGCAAGGGAATTAATTCGTTTGAAACTTTCTCATAATTTCGGGGTTACCCCTGCCGAGGCAACCCACGAACATTTTTACAAAGCCATTGTTCTCATTGTGCGGGATTTGTTGCAACGGGGCCGTGCGGAATTTATGGAAAAGGCCGCCCAACAAGATAAAAAACAAGTGTTTTACCTTTGCATGGAATTTTTGATGGGTCGCTCTCTGAAAAACAACCTGTCCAATTTAGGGCTGATGGATTCCATGGAAAAGGCCCTTTTGGATTTTGATATTAAATTAGATAAAATTTTTAACCAAGAACCGGATGCCGGTTTGGGTAACGGGGGTCTTGGCCGTTTGGCGGCTTGTTATCTTGACGGTCTTGCCACCGGCGGGTACCCTGCCATGGGCTATTCCATTTGTTATGAATATGGGATTTTCCGCCAACGGTTGGTGGACGGTTGGCAAACCGAAGCCCCCGATTTCTGGCTGCCCGGTGGCGAAGTGTGGTTTGTGGACCATCCCGAACAAGCGGTGGAAGTGAAGTTTGACGGCAATGTGCGTGACTGGTGGGACGGTCATCATCACCACGTAACCCACGAAAATTATTCTCCTATTACCGCCATTCCCCACGATTTAATGGTGGCAGGGCAAGACGGGAAAGGGGTTTCGGTTCTTCGCCTTTGGAGTGCCGAGGCACCCGGTCTTGATATGCAACTGTTTAACGAAGGGGACTATATGCGTGCCATGCAACAAAACGCCATGGCAAAGGTAATCAGCCAAGTATTGTACCCTGCGGATAATCATTACGAAGGCAAATCTTTGCGGCTTCGTCAACAATATTTCCTGGTTTCCGCTTCGGTACAGGATATTGTGCGTGACCATTTGCATCGCTTTGGTAAAATGGACAATTTGCCCGAAAAAGCCGCGATCCACACCAACGATACCCACCCCGTTCTTGCCATTCCCGAACTCATGCGGATCTTGTTGGACGAATGCGGATATCCTTGGGAAGAAGCTTGGGATATTGTTTGCCGTACCGTGGCTTATACCAACCACACGGTTATGAAAGAGGCTTTGGAATGCTGGCCGGAAGACCTGTTTAAAGAACGACTTCCCCGCATTTACCAAATTGTTTGCGAAATTGACCATCGCTTGAGAAAAGAAATTTGGGATGCCACCGGCGACCCCGGTTTTGTGGAACGCACTGCCATTATTCACGATGGGGCAATTCGCATGGCCAACATGGCAGTTGCCGCTTGCCACAGTGTCAACGGGGTTTCCAAACTCCACAGTGAAATCCTCAAAGAAACCGTGTTTAACGATTTCTATCGCATTGCTCCGGAGAAATTCAAAAACGTTACCAACGGCATCGCCCATCGCCGTTGGCTGAACCAAGCCAACCCCGCTTTGGCTTCCTATTTGAACGAGCTCATTGGCAATGATTATATTTACGATGCCTCAGCCCTTTCCAAATTGGCGGAGTATAAGGACGACAGTGCTGTAAAAGCCCACTTGCAAGCCATTAAACGTCAAAACAAAGAACGTCTTGCCAAATATATTGAAAAACACGGAGGTGGCTTGTGCAACCCTGATTCCGTTTTCGATATTCAAATTAAACGCTTGCACGAATACAAACGGCAACACATGAATGCTTTGCATATTATTGCCGACTATCTGTATATCAAAGATAACCCCAATGCTCCCTTTACCCCCAAAACTTACATTTTCGGGGCAAAGGCGGCTCCCGGGTATTTCCTTGCCAAACAAATCATTCAAATGATCTGTGCTTTGTCCAAACTTATTGACAGTGACCCTGCCATGAAGGACAAATTAAAGGTTGTATACGTGGAAGACTATCGGGTAACTTTAGCAGAGTTGTTGGTTCCCGCTGCTGACGTTAGTGAACAAATTTCCTTAGCAGGTACCGAAGCCTCAGGTACCGGTAACATGAAACTTATGCTTAACGGTGCCGTTACTTTGGGCACCGAAGACGGCGCTAACGTGGAAATTCATAAAGCCGTTGGGGATGATAACATTATCATCTTTGGTATGGAAACCCCCGAAGTTCGTGTCTTGCAATCCCATTACGACCCCCGTGGGTATTATCTCAACAATCCCACTTTAAAACGGGCTATTGATTTCTTGCAACAAGGATTTTCGGGCAAACAATTCGGTGATATTGCCAATTCCTTGGTACACCGAGACCCCTACATGGTCATGGCTGATTTTGAAAGTTATTGCCGTGCCCACGATAAGGTGAATGAACTGTACGCACAAAAAGACGTTTGGAACCGCATGAGCTTAATGAATACCGCCATGGCAGGCATCTTTGCTGCTGATCGTGCGGTGGACGACTACGCCAAAACCATTTGGCATTGCGACGGTGTGAAGTAAGTATGAAAACGCCCTATTTTTCACGGGATCCTGCCTATAAAACCCCCTTTGGGGCGGCAAAAACAGGGGAAGATATTATCTTCCGCCTGTTTTTACCCTTGGATTGTTCCCAAGCCTTTATTTTATGGTGTAAGGACGGTTACGGTGAAATCAACTACCGTTTTTGGAAAACCACCAAAAAAGAGGAAGACGGTCGTTGGTGGGAATGTTTGATTCGGGTGGAAGAACCGGGACTGTATTATTATCGATTCACCTTTGATACCCCTTTTGGTCACAACTACCTTACCTGTGGGGAAGGGGGCGCCGCCCTGATGGACCCAAGGGGTGCCTCTTACCAATTAACGGTGTACGATGCTTCCTTTGAAACCCCAAGTTGGCTTCCCGGTGGCATTGTATATCAGGTTTTCCCCGACCGATTTGCCAAGTCCGGCATCCCCAAGAAAAAGGTGCCCAAAGACCGTTATTTGCATGAGTCTTTTGAAGGGCAACCCGCTTACACTTTGGAAAAAGTACCTTGTCGGCTGAATAACGACTATTTCGGTGGGGATTTAAAAGGGATTCAGGAAAAATTACCTTACCTGAAAAGTTTGGGTGTGACCTGTCTTTACCTCAATCCCATTTTTGAAGCCCATTCCAACCATCGGTATAATACCGCCGACTATATGAAAATTGACCCCTTGCTGGGTACGGCTTCGGATTTTAAAGAATTGTGCAAAGCTGCCCATGAGCAAGGCATCAAGATCGTATTGGATGGTGTGTTTTCCCATACGGGGGACGACAGTGTTTATTTCAACAGCGAGAAACGGTATCCCCCCAATGGGGCGGTGAATACTCCCGATTCTCCGTACCGTTCCTGGTATACCTTTACGGAGTATCCCAATAAATATCACTCCTGGTGGGGCTTTACCACCCTGCCCGAAGTGAAAGAAACCGACCCTGCTTACCTGGAATTTATTACAGGGAAAGAAGGGGTTGCCGCCCATTGGTTAAAAATGGGGGCGGACGGCTGGCGGCTGGACGTTGCCGACGAATTGCCCGACCCCTTTTTGGAATCTTTCCGTAAACGGGTGAAAGCCCAGAACCCCGATGCCCTCATCTGGGGGGAAGTTTGGGAAGATGCCACCACCAAAATCAGTTACGGCAAACGTCGTACCTATTTGCACGGAGCGCAACTGGACTCGGTGATGAATTATCCCTTTATGAACTACGTTCTTTCTTTTGTTCGGAAAGGGGGCGGGGAAGAATTTCTGGAACAGGTAATGACCCTTCTGGAACATTATCCTGCTCCTGCCATTCATACCCTGATGAATCACCTGGGAACTCACGATACCCCGCGGCTTCTTACAGCACTGGTGGGGGAACCTGCCGGGGGACGGGACCGTGCCTGGCAATCCCAAAAAACCTTAACCAAAGAGCAAAAAGCCTTGGGAGCCAAACTGGTGAAATTGGCTTGCGTTCTGGCATATACCCTGCCCGGCGTACCTTGTGTGTATTACGGGGACGAAGTGGGTATGGAAGGGTATGCCGACCCCTTTAACCGAGGGCCCATGCCCCGGAAGGCACCCATTCCCGAATTGCTTGCTTTCTATAAAAAAATGGGAAAGATCCGAACCGATTGCCCCATGTTGAAAGAAGGGGCAATGGTGCCTGTGGAAGGTTCGGAAAATGCGGTATCTTTCCTGCGAACCGATGAACATGGTACCTTGTTTGTGGCGGTCAACCGAGGAGAAACTCCTGTGGAACTTGACCTTCCCAAAGGGTATAAAAAATCCAAAACTCTTTTGGGTAAAGTGGAAAATAACCTTTGCCACTTGGAAGCCTATGACGCCGCTTTGGTGGTGCTCAGAGCAAGTGAAGAGTGAAAAAGTATGTGTCCGGAGCCCCGGCGGAAAAATGATATAATTGCTTAACCCAATAAATCAAACCTTGTACGCCCTCCTTGTGTAAAGGAGGGTGGCTTTTTGTCTTTAGGCAAAAAGTTGGGAGGATTGTGTGCAACAAGGAGAGAATTGTGTTACCGTCTTGATGTTTGTAACAATCCCTCCGTTTTTTGGTTTATAAACCAAAAAAACACCTCCCTTTACACATGCATTACACAAGGGAGGCGTACGGATTCGGTTTATTTAAAGGGGCAATTATGAATGTGATGCGAACTGCATCACACCGCAATGCACCATAAGGTGCAATTCACGTTGCATCGCAACGATTCATGGCGAAGCCAATTCATGTTTGCATAGCAAACAATTCATTACAATTCGTTAGAATTGGGCAACAACTTCCGCCTTATATCCTCTCATCCACACGCTGGGAGTAATCAGCATGGTATACCCGTGCCCATGACCGCAGATCCAATCGCTGGGGGTGCGCTGGGGAATGCCACATTGTGCCAGAATGGACATGATCGACCCACCGTGGCAACAAACGGCGATTTCGGTTTGCCCTTTTTTCATGGCTTCTTCCACGATTTTAGCAAATGCTACCACACTGCGTTTGAAAAAGTGTTCGCCCGACTCTCCGTTGGGCGGGGTGGCGCCCGAAAGCCATTCCACGTAGCGGGGGTCGTCTTTTAATTCTTCGGGAGTTTTGTCTTCAAATTCTCCGAAGTCACATTCGGTCAATCCATCCTCCACAATGGGTTCCAGATGGGGGTATAAGATCTCGGCGGTTTGACGGCAACGAAGCAGGGGGCTTGTATAAATAGCATCCACCGGGGGAAAGGGTTCTTCCGCCACCATTTGCATAAGTTCTTCTCTGCCGTTGGCGGTTAAAGGAAGGTCGGTTTTGCCGATATATCGAATGACCCCTTTGGCACTTTCCCTGCCGTGGCGGATCAAATGGACTTTATAGGTTTTCATGGTGAAAGTTCCCCTTTACAAATGTTCTTATTCATATTATAATATACTATAAGTATAAATACAAGAGATTTTGAAAGGAAAATCGGTATGACCAATTCGTTTGCCCGTCGCATGACCGAACTTCGTCGAAAAAAGGGGATCACCCAAAAACAAGCCGCCGCCAGTTTAGGCATTTCTCAGGCACTGCTTTCCCACTATGAAAAGGGTGTGCGGGAGTGTGGTTTGGATTTTTTGATCAAAGCCGCCGCTTTTTATGAAGTAACCACCGATTACTTGCTGGGCAGGGAAAAGAAAGAACCCAAAACCCTGACCCCTTACCAACAGGCAGGGCGGATGTTCAGCGGTGCCCAGAAGGTGGTTTTTGATATGATCGCCGCCACGGGGGACGGTCAGTTGCTGGATCAAGCCACCGACTTTTTAAGTCTTGCTTATTATCGGTTGTATCGGTTGTTATATTGGGGCGGTCATCCCGAAACCTCCCCCTTCACCATTCCCGCCCAGACCTATCGTGCCCTGGCAGACGCGGGCATGGAGATTTCCGAAGTAAAATTACAATGTGTATTAGAAGGTATGGATGTGGGGCAATATAAACGAGTGGACCCCAAAGGGTTGGAAGTTGACCATGAGGAGTTGACCAAAACTTACGGAAAAGATTATTTAAGCGTATTAGATATTATCAGCAAGGCGGAAAGCCGTTTAAAGGAGAGATAAGCCATGGAACAAAAAAGCGAAGCAGCCCTTTTGAAGGAACAGTTATTTATGAATAAAAAGAACGGATGGCAACGGGTGGATGATGACACCCGGCAGGAGATCATGGAATTTGCCGCAGGATATCAAGAATTCCTGGGGGGTGCCAAAACCGAGCGGGAAGCGGTGTCCTTGGCGGTGGAATTGCTGGAAAAGGAAGGCTTTGTGCCTTTTTCGATGCAGGAAAGTTATCGTCCCGGTGATCGCATTTATCGGGTCAACCGTAACAAGAGTTTAATTGCGGCGGTGATTGGGGAACAACCTCTGGACAAAGGGGTTCGCATGGTGATTTCCCACGTGGATGCCCCTCGGTTGGACGTGAAACCCAATCCCTTATATGAAGCCGATGAATTGGCATATCTGAAAACCCATTATTACGGTGGCATCCGTAAATACCAATGGCCCACCGTTCCCATGGCGCTTCATGGGGTGGTGGTTCGGAAAGACGGCACCCTTGTTTCGGTGAACATCGGGGAAGGGGAGAAGGATCCTCGTTTTGTGGTCACCGATCTGCTTCCTCATTTAAGTGCCGAACAAAATAAACGTACCCTTGCCGACGGGATTCGGGGGGAAGAACTGAATCTGCTCATTGGCAGTCGTCCCTTTAAGGATGAAAAAGAATCCCAACTGGTGAAACTGCAGACGTTGCACATCTTATATGAAAAATACGGCATCACCGAAGAAGATTTCCTTTCGGCAGAACTGGAAATTGTTCCTGCAGGCAAACCGGTGGACGTTGGGCTGGACCGTTCTCTTATTGGTGGTTACGGTCAGGATGATCGGGTGTGCGCGTATCCCTCCTTAATGGCAACCATGGATCTGATCGTGCCTCACCAAACGGTGGTTACCGTGTTGGCAGACAAAGAAGAAATCGGTTCTTGCGGCAATACCGGGTTGCAATCCAACTTCCTGATGTATTTCATTGAGGAACTGGCAGAGACCTTTGGTTGCAACGGTCATCGGGTGCTTTCCAATTCCACCTGCCTTTCGGCAGACGTGAACGCCGCCTTTGACCCCACTTTCTCGGAACCTTATGAACGGAACAATTCTTGCTATGTGAATTACGGCACGGTGGTAACCAAATACACCGGGGCGCGGGGGAAAAGCGGCACGTCAGATGCCTCTGCAGAATTTATGGGAAAAGTCCGCCGGCTGCTGGACGATGCTCAGGTGGTCTGGCAAACCGGGGAACTGGGTAAGGTAGATGCAGGGGGCGGCGGAACGGTTGCCCAATACGTTGCCAACCTGGACGTGGACGTGGTAGACCTGGGGGTTCCCGTTCTTTGTATGCACGCTCCCTTTGAAGTGGTTTCCAAACTGGACGTATATATGACCTATAAAGCAATGGAAGCCTTTTACGAGGCAGAATAAGGAGGAATGGACTCATGGCCAATAAAATTCGATTAACCGTTGGAGGGATTGAATATCTGGTGGTGTCCGACGAAGATGAAACCTTCGTGCGGAAGATCGGGGACGACCTGAACCTGAAACTGGACACCATCAAACGCCAGAACAGTTGCCTGTCCACCACCATGGTGGCGGTATTGGCTGCTTTGGATTACAGCGAGCAACTGGCAAAATGCAAACGGGAATGTGAAGAACTTTCTCTGCAACTGAAGGCAGCGGTGGAAGAAGCCGCCTGCGCCCGACTGGATGGGGAAGGAGCCCGTAAGGAGATCGACCGCCTTGCCGGGGAGATCGTGAAACTGAAGGGTTGATCCCTATGCAAATTGCACAAAACAGGGTGTAAAAACACAAATTTTAGCGAAAAAGCAGGGAATTTTCCCTGCTTTTTTATGTTATGACGAAAAAAGAAAATAAATTTTGTGAAAGTTTCACAAAATGTTTGTAAAAATATTGTTAATATCGTGGAATCAAATATGGAAAAAGAGATTTATATTGACTTTTCAGGGGGATTTCGGTAATATTAGAGTGTGATAAATGTGCCAAAATGTAGCCTTTTGAATTGTGGAAGTTGCATATCAAAATGTAAATTTTGCACAGATGACACTTATATTTTTTTTACTGAATCGCCAAATACCTGTATTTGGTCGGTTTTGTTGTCTTCTATTTTTTGATCCGGAAAGGGCGATGAACAAATGAAATTCACAAAACGCTGTCTGGCAATGTTCCTTACTTTGCTTATGATATTGTCAGTGGCAAGCAGCTCGGTTCTGGCAACGGAAACCACGGTAACGGGTACCGACGTTTCCGATACCACCACCGGAACCACCTCCAAAAAAGGTGAGTTCACCAAGTACAAATACTCCGACTATACCGAGGACCATAAGGATGTTCCTTATGCAACCGGTTCGGTGGTTGTGCCTGCCAATACCTTTATTAAGGACAAATCTTCCTCCGACGTTAAGGTGGATTTGCAATACGAATCTCAGGACGCTGAAACCTTTGCCTCGTTAAAGGGGATCAAGGGTGCTTCGGTGTATACCGGTGAGGCTTCTAAAATCGCTTGGTCGGTAAACATTCCTCAAACCGGGATGTATGCCATCAACGTATTGTACTATGCTTTTGACGGTAAAAAGTCCGATATGGAACGTACCCTGAAAATTGATGGGGAAACTCCCTTTACCGAAGCAAACGCTTTGGTGTTCCCCCGTACCTGGAAAGATCATGAAGACGGTATCGTGCAAGACTTCTACGGCAACGAACTCCGCCCCAATTCGGTGGAAGTGTTCGGCTGGTATGATATTGACTGCCGTGATTCCAGCGGTAACTATGGTCATTGGTTGTATTTCTACTTCACCAAAGGGACTCACGAAATTACCTTTGAATCCCAACGGGAAGCCATGATCGTCAACCGTTTGACCTTCTATTGCCCTGAAAACCTTCCTACATACGAAGAACTGAAGGCTGAATATGCATCCAAAGGTTATGCTTACGGCACCGACGCTTCGGTGGACGAAAACAGCGTAACCGTAAAAGTTCAGGCTGAAAAACCCTACCTGAAATCTTCCACCACCCTCTATGCAGAGTATGACCGTACTACTCCTGCCATGGAGCCCTATTCCTATGACCGCATCGTGCTTAACGAAATCGATGGCGGTAAGTTCACTTCGCCCTATCAATGGTTAACCTGGCGGTTGAACGTAAAAGAAGCCGGTCTTTACAGAATTGTTACCCGTTTCCAACAATCCTCCAAAGACGGTTCCTTCTGCAACCGTACCTTATATATCAACGGCGAAATTCCTTGTGAAGAAGCCAAATATATCCGCTTCAACTATGACAGCAGCTGGCAGGTACAATCCATTACCACCGCTGCCGGGGAAGAAATGTATTTCTACCTGGAAGAAGGGGACAACGACATTACTTTAGAAGTTACCTTAGGTGAATTTGCAGATGTTCTGGACCGTGTAGACAGCGTGGTTTACTCTTTGAACCAATGCTACCGTGAAATCCTGATGATTACCGGTTCCAGCCCTGACACCTACCGTGACTATTCTTTCCGTACCATGATTCCCGATACCATTACGGAAATGGAAAACTGTTCTAAAACCATCAAAGAAATTGTTGCCGATATCGAAACTCTGGTGGGTGACTCCGGTTCCTTTACCAGTAGCTTTAAAACCCTGGTGCAGGATATCGACACCATGACTGAAAATCCCCGTATGATCGCCAAACGGTTGCAAAACTTCAAATCCAACCTGGGTACCATCTCCACCTGGCTTTTGAATGCAACCTCTCAACCGGTGAGCATGGACTGGGTTATGGTTGCTCCTAAAGATGGCGAGTTGCCCGAAGCCGGTGCAGGGTTCTTTGCCGGTGTAAAACATCACGTAATGATGTTCCTGGCTTCCTTCTACGTAAACTATGACGACATTGGCCGTGCCAAAGAAAGCACTGATGCCAAAGATGAAATCGAAGTTTGGGTTACCACCAGTTTGGACCAATCCCAAATCGTTCGTACCTTGATCAACAATGAATTGAAGAATTCTTACCCCGACCTGAAGGTAAACCTTCGTCTGGTTGCCGGCGGTACGGTTCTTCCCTCCATCGCTGCCGGTACCGGCCCCGATATTGTTCTGGGGGTTGGTGCATCCGATCCTATTAACTACGCCATCCGTGGTGCCGTAACCGATATGAGCCAATTCGAAACTTACGATGAAGTTATGAAACGGTTCAACAAAAACGCCGTAATTCCTTACCAATATAAAGGAAAGACCTACGGCTTGCCCGAAACCTTTACCTTCCCCATGTTGTTCTACCGTAAAGACGTTCTGGCAGAACTGAACTTGCCTGTTCCCACTACTTGGGATGAAGTTTACAACACCATTGTAAAACTGAACATGAACTCTATGATGTTCGGTATTCCTTCAGCCATCTCCACCTATGGTACTTTGTTATATCAGAACGATCTGACTTTCTATAATGAAGACGGAACCAAATCGGCATTGGGTTCTCCCCAATCCATTCAGTTATTCCAACGTTGGACCGAATTCTTTACCTCTTACCAATGCCTGGTAACCTATGACTTCGCCAACCGTTTCCGTACCGGTGAAACCCCTGTTGGTATTGCAGATTACACCCAATACAACCAGTTGAGCGTTTTCGCTCCTGAAATTCGCGGTTTGTGGGGCTTTACCAACGTGCCCGGCACCTTGAAAGAAGACGGTACTGTTGACCACAAAACCCTGGCCGGTGGTACTGCTTCCATTATTCTGAAATCCTCTGAAAATCCCCAAGCTGCCTGGAACTTCCTGGAATGGTGGACCAGCACCGAAATCCAAGTTGCCTACGGTTTGGAAATTGAAAGTATTTTGGGTACTGCTTCCCGATATGCAACTGCAAACTTAGAAGCCGCCCGTCGCCTGCCCTGGAGCACTGCTGACTTCAAAGCCATTGAAGAAGCCTGGCAATATGCAACTGCATTGCCTGAATATCCCGGTAGTTACATTTTGGGCCGTTATGTTAACTTCGCATTCCTGGATGTTGTTAACAACCAAGGCGATCCCGGTGAACAGTTGTTAGACTATGTGAAGATGATCAACGAAGAATTGGTCAGAAAACAAGCAGAATTTGCAGATGCAGAAGAATAATTTAATGTAATTATGAATCGAGGGAGATAAAGTATGTTCAAACGCAAACGCGACAATGAACCCCGTCGTAAGTTAACGGGGAAAGAAGTTGCTACCCGCATCTGGAACGATCGGGTTGGTTACTTTATGTGTCTGCCGTACTTCGTGTTATTTGTTTGCTTTACCGTTGTACCGGTTGTCATTTCCATGTATTATAGTTTCACCAACTTTAATATGATTCAAACTCCCGACTTTGTTGGGTTTGAAAACTACACTCGCTTGTTCCTGCGAGATGATATTTTCTTGATTGCCATTCGTAACACCGTAATTCTGGCAGGGGTTACCGGCCCTGTGGGGTATTTAATGTGCTTCTTCTTTGCATGGGCACTGAACGAATTCACCCCCAAGGTTCGTGCCATCTTGACTTTGATGTTCTACGCACCTTCCATTTCGGGTAACGCCTTCCTGATCTTCACCCTGCTCTTCTCGGGTGACAGCTACGGCTTCATCAATGCTTGGGCAATCAAATTGGGGTTGATCAACTCCCCCATTCTCTGGTTCCAGGACACCAACTACATGATGCCTTTGGTTATCGTTGTTTTGCTGTGGACCAGCTTGGGTACCAGTTTCCTTTCCTTCATCGCAGGGTTCCAAGGGGTTGACCGTACCTACTATGAAGCCGCCGCTGTGGACGGGGTTCGCAACCGTTGGCAAGAACTTTGGTACGTAACCCTGCCCCTGATGAAAGAATCCTTGATGTTCTCGGCTGTTATGAGCATCACCGGTGCTTTCAGCGTTGGCCCCACCATCGACGGTTTGGTTGGCTTCCCCAGTACCGGGTATGCCGTACATACCATCATGCACCATTTGAACGACTACGGTGGAGCACGGTTTGAAATGGGTTACGCATCGGCAATCGCTACCTTGCTGTTTGTTTTGATGATCTCCTGTAACAAAGTAATTCAAAAAATGATCAGAAAGGTAGGTAACTAATTATGGCAAGAGTTAAAAAATCCCGTGTTAACCGCTCTGCCGGTGGGGACGTTTCTCTGTTAATCCTCATTCTTGTTTTTGCCTTTCTGATGGTTATTCCCATGTATTACGCCATCATTTCCTCTTTGAAACCCTTGGATGAATTGTGGATTTTCCCTCCCCGGTTCTGGGTTTCCAGTCCTACTCTTAAAAACTTCCAGGACTTGTTCCAAAACTTAAATGATTCCTGGGTACCCTTCTCTCGATACATCTTCAACACCTTGTTTGTGTCTATCACCGGTACCTTCGGCCACGTAATCATCGCTTCTATGGCTGCTTACTCCTTGTGCAAAAAGCGTTTTTACGGTTCGGCATTTATTTTCAAAATCATTGTTCTGTCCTTGATGTTTACCTCGGCAGTAACCGGTATCCCCACCTTTATGGTAATGCGTTCCTTGCATTTGATCGATACCTATTGGTCCATCATCCTGCCTGCTTTCTCCTCCACTTTGGGGCTTTACCTGATGAAGCAACACATGGAGGCTATGGTAAAAGACGCTATCATCGAAGCTGCCAAGATCGACGGTGCCGGGGAAATGCGGATTTTCTGGACCATTGTTATGCCTATGGTAAAACCCGCCTGGTTGACCTTGATTGTATTCTCCTTCCAAGGACTTTGGAATGCAACCGGTTCAACCTACATCTACAGTGAACAGTTAAAGAGTTTGAACTATGCTGTTTCCCAGATTGTTTCGGCAGGGATCGCCCGTGCCGGTACAGCCGCCGCATCCATCGTGTTTATGATGATTTTGCCCATCGCGGTGTTTGTATTCTCCCAGAGCAGCATCGTGGAAACCATGTCCTCTTCCGGTATTAAGGAATAGGGACACAGTGTGAAATCATTCTGATAGGGGAGAAAAGTTATGCGAAAAACAAAAAGACTTATTTACGCAGTAATCGCTGCGGCGCTTGTTTTGACTTGTGTGTTTACACCTGCTTCGGCAGAGGTTGAAAAAGTTGTTTCCGCTGCGGTACCTTATGATACTTATGTATACGATTATAATGGCAACCCTGTGATTACTCCTCATGCCTACATGCCTTCCCACGTGCTGGGCGGGGAAGACCTGAAGGTTGGAGAATTTACCGGCGCTTCCGATATTGAAGTGGACGAAGCAGGAAACCTGTACGTTGTGGATACCGGTTACGTTGTGGATATGACCAACTTTGATAACATTGTGGAACATACCCAAAATGATACCGGTACAGAAACCGGCTTCATTGGTCGTTTGGTGATCTTCAATCCCGATTTTACGGTGAAGAAAATCCTTTCCACCTTTGACAATAACGGGAAAACTGACGGGTTTTCTTATCCAGAAGGGGTTACCATTTCTCACGACAATACCATTTATATTGCCGATACTATGAACGGCCGTATTTTGCGGTTTGACCAAAACGGGAAATTGCTCAACGAATTCAAAGAACCTGAAATTTCCTATTTTGATGACGACTTTTCCTACAAACCCACCAAATTGGTGGTTGACTCTTCCAACAATATGTTCGTTATCGCCACCAGCGTGAACCAAGGTATCATCCTGTTGGACGATAAAGGGGAATTTGCCGGCTTCGTTGGCGCTCAAAAGGTTACTTACAGTGTAGTTGACTACATCTGGAAAAACCTGTTGTCTGAAGAAGCCCAGGACCGTATGTTGTCCTTCGTTCCCACTGAATATAACAACGTTAAGATTGACCAATACGGGTTTGTTTATACCACCACCAGTACCATCGAATCCGAAGATATTGCTTCTGCCATTCTCGCAGAAGACTTCGACAGTAAAACCTCTCCCATCAAACGTTTGAACCCCACCGGGAACGACGTTTTGGTTCGGAAAGGCTACTTCCCCACCGTTGGTGACGTTTCCTATAAAATGGACTCCCTGGGCAACCCCGAAACTTCGGTTATTGAAGACGTTGCTTTAGGGCCCAACGGTCGTTATACCCTGTTGGACAGCCGCTTGAATCGTTTGTTCACCTATTCCAGTGATGGGGAATTGATTTACGCTTTCAGTGCCAACGGGTATCAGGCAGGGAACTCCAAAACTCCTGTTTCCATTACTTATCGGGGAACCGATTTGTTGCTGCTTGACCAAGACAGCGGCGCCATCACCGTTTTTGAAACTACTGAATACGGTCGGTTGATCGATGAAGCTTACGCTTCCTACAAAAAATACGATTACGAAGAAAGTAAAGGCTATTGGGAAAAGGTTCTGGAAGAAAACGCCAACTTTGACATCGCCTACGACGGAATCGGGAACGCCTTGATGCAACAAGAACGGTATCAGGAAGCCCAGGAATATTTCCGTTATTCCAATAACAAAGACCGTTTCTCCACCGCCTGGACCGAGAACCGTGCCTCCACCATTGAAGATTATCTGATTCTCATTGTTCTGGTGGTTGTGGTTCTTCTCTTTGGTTTGGTAAAAGGTTTGGGATGGATCGGCAAACGAAACCGTGATCCCAAATATCTGGATAAACACGGTACATTCCTGAACCAGTTCCTGTACGCTTTCTACATTATGATTCACCCCTTTGACGGGTTCTGGGATCTGAAACACGAAAAACGAGGGAGTGCGAAAGCCGGTACCTTGATTGCGGTCTTGTTGATCGTTGCCCGTGTTATCTCCAAATTCTTCACCAACTACTTATTCAACCCTGCATACGGCACCAAAATCTCCATTATGAGTGAAGTTTTGATTGTTATGATGCCTTTGCTTCTCTGGGCATTGTCCAACTGGTGCGTTACCACCCTGGCAGACGGGGAAGGGAATATCAAAGACGTTTACACTTTTACTTGTTACGCTTTGTTGCCCATGGCACTTTTTACCCTTCTCAATACCGTCCTTTCCCACTTCATCGTGCTGGATGAAGCCATGTATATGACTTTCTTTAGTTCTTTGAGTGTAATTTGGAGTGGTTATCTGATTTTCTCCGGGAACACCCAAACCCACCGTTACACGGTTGGTAAGAGTATTCTTTCCATTTTTATGGCTGTTGTAGGCATGGCGATTATCGTATTCCTTGCCTTGGTTATCTTCACCACTTATCAACAAATCTACGGATTTATCGACAGCATCGTGAAAGAAGTTACCTATCGAATTTAACATTCACAGAAAAACCACTACATTTTTTGCCGTATAACGGCGGAACGGAAGGGAACATATGAAGAACATATTCTATAAATCATTTTTGCTTCTTCTCTGTCTTTGCCTGCTGCTGAGCGTGGTTGGTTGTGGTGATGATAAAACCACTGACACCGAAGAAGACGTGTTATCCCTTGAAAACCTGAACACCGGTATGGAATATCTTTCCGGTGGATTCAATCAAGGGATGGAATTGGTTGCCGAAAACGACCAATTACAACTGTTGTTAGACCCTGCTACAGCTACTGTTGGGGTCTATGTAAAAGCCACCAAATATCTCTGGAAGTCCAATCTGGATGAAAAAACCGCATCGGTTATCTATAATGACGACGTTAAATTTGAATATATGTCGCAACTGTTGATTTCCTACTATAACGCTTCCAACAGTGAAGTTGTTTACGACAGTTACCGTTACGGGGTTCTGGAAGATGCCGTGAAATATTACGGTTTGGAAAACGGTGTTCGCATTGTTTATCAAATCGGTCAGAATATTGACGATTTCTTTATGCCTACGGTTTTAACCCAGGAATGGATGGATAAATTGACTGCCGATATGTCCGAAGAGGACAAAGAAATGTTCGCCATGTACTACGAACCCTTGGTATATGATGAAGTTTCCGATGAACTGATCGACAGTTTCAAACTGACCTATAAAGAATTCCAACCCGGCACCACCTTTTATGAATTAACAACCCGTTCTAAGGTTGTGAAACAAGATTGTTACAACACCTACCTGGCAGATAAGGGCATCACCTATGATGTGATTGACCAAATTTATACTGCCGCCGGTTATTCTTACAAAAAGCCCGATACTCCCCGGTTTACCGTGGCTATCGACTTTACCTTGACCGATAAGGGTATGACCGTAAACGTACCGGTTGACCAGATTCGTTACGAAGAAGGTTCATTCCGTCTGCATAAGATCCGGGTTTTGCCCTATTTCGGTGCTGTAACCGATAAAGCCGCCGCTGATATGATCATTCCTGACGGTAGCGGTGCTTTGGTAGATTGCCAACATGATACCAAAGCTTCCATTGCTCTGCCTTTCTACGGTGCTGACAACAGTATTTGGACCGTGGAAACCGCAGAAAACATGCAACAAGCCACCTTGCCTATTTACGGCATTACCCGTGGCGACAACGCATTTATCACCTACGTTTCTGACGGTGAATCCATCGGTTCGGTGGAATGTCACCCCAAAAACTCAGTTTATCCCTTTGCCAACGTGGGCGGTACTTACGTTGTTCACCCCTTTGAAACCTTTGCTTCTAACGGGGCTTCTGCCAAGGTTATGATGCAAAAATATGCCTCGACTCCTTATATGGGCAATATTACCTTGGATTACATGTTTGTATCCGGTGAGAAAATTGATTACGTGGATCTTGCCAAATTGGTTCGCAACTATATGTTTGCTGACAAACAAAAGGTAGAAAATGCTTCTCTTGGCTTCTACCTGGATACTTACGGAACGGTTATGCGGAAGGAAAACTTCTTGGGTTATGCTTATAATAAAGACATCGCCCTGACCACCGTAGAACAAGCTCAGGAAATGTATAATACCTTGAATGAAAAAGGAATCACCAATATTTCGGTTCGCTACAACAACCTGTTTAATGACAAATACGTCAACCAGATTTCCAACATCGGTGATCTGGAGGGGGTTGTGGGCAGCAAAAAAGAACTCACTTCCTTTATGAAATCAGTTGCCGAAAAGGGCGGTACCGTATATCCCAATATGGAATTGCTTCTGGAACAATATTCCACCAGCCTTTCCGATGCCACCTGGCACTCCAAGTTCATTGAAGGTACCATGATCGATTTCTCTACCAGCAACCTGTACTCCGAAGGGGTTACCGCTGACTTTGAACATATTATTGTTAAGAGTGGCGAAATGGTTGGACAGTTGCCCGACATTTTGGACGACATGAAAAAATTTGAAGGAAATGCCCTTTCTTTCACCAGCATTGGTAAGTATTTGTTCTCTGACTTTACCGAAGACCAAGTAAAATACCGTGATGAAGTTCAGGATGATATGATTGCCATTCTGAAAACCGCCAAAGATCAAGGCAATAAGATCATGGTGGATATGGGGAATGCCTACACATTACCCTATGCTGACCATGTAATTGACGCTCCTTTGAGTTGCAGTGCCTTGTCCTTCGAAAAACAAGAAGTTCCCTTCTTGCAAATTGTGTTACACGGCTACGTTTCTTTCGCCGGTACACCCTTGAATCTTTCGGACGACTATCAAATGCAATATCTTAAGAGTGTGGAATACGGTGCTGACTTGGCTTATACTTTGAACTATGCAACTTCCGAAATGGTGAAAAACACCAACTATTCGGAACTTTATTCCACTAACTATACACACTGGCTTGACCGCGCAACTGCCGATTATCAAGCTGCTGCAGCTGTTCTGGAAGGTTGCGGTGCTTCTACCATTGAAGACCACACCATCTTAGCCGAAGATGTTTTCATGACCACTTACGACAACGGCGTAAAGGTTATTGTAAACTACAGCGGTGCCGATTATACCTATAACGGAACCGTAGTTGCCGCCCAAAACTTTGCCCGGGTCGGCGCATAACAGAGAGGAGGATAAAAATGTTGAATTTCACAAAAACTGAACAACAACCTTCTCAAGAGGTTCAAAAACTCACCGATGAACAAGCTCTGAACCATACCGCCACCAAGAAAATGAAAAAGGTGGGGGGCTTCGACCTGACCACCCGTCGGAATTTAATGGGCTATTGGTTTATCCTTCCTTTCCTGATTGGTCTTCTGTGTATTTATTTGCCTGCTTTGATTGAATCCTTTAACTTCAGTACCAGCGATATCATCAAAGAAAGCGGTTCTTACCACCTGGCAACCCCTGCCGAAGGAACTTGGGCTCACTATAATACCGCTATCAATAAAGATCCTGACTTTATCCGCGGTATCTGGGAATCCCTGGCATCTATGCTGTTGAACGTTATCATTATCATTATCTATTCTTTGATTATGGCAACCGTTCTGAACCGTAACATTGCCGGGAAGGGATTTTACCGTGCCATTCTGTTCCTGCCTGTTATCGTTGCCACCGGTGTTATTGCCACCGCTGAAAACTTTACCCCTGCAGGGAACGCAGTTAATGACATTGAAGCCGGTGCTTTGGCGTCGGCAGGCGGGGTGTTCTCTGATTTTAACATTGAAACCCTGTTAATGTCTTTGAACTTCAATGAAACCTTAACCTCTATCGTTGTTAGCGCCATTGGCAACTTGTACTCCATCGTTACCTGCTCCGGTGTTCAGCTGATCATCTTCCTGGCAGGGTTGCAATCCATTTCTCCTGCCATTTATGAATCGGCAACGGTTGAAGGGGCAACCTGGTGGGAGGGCTTCTGGAAAATTACCATTCCCATGATCAGCCCCTTGATTCTGGTAAATACAGTTTACACCATCGTTGACTCCTTTACCCAATACGGGAATAAGGTTATGGATGCGATTTATGATCTGATCAGTTCCGGGGACTATGAAGCCGCTTCTGCTCGTTCATTCCTGTATCTGGCGGTGGTTGGTATCCTGATTGCCATCGTTGTTCCCCTTATCAACAAGTTTGTTTTCTATGAAAACAAATAACCGTATTACAGCGTAGGAGGTGTATCAAATGGAAGCTATTCAAAACGTTCCCGTTTCAACCGAACCCAAAAAGCCCAACAAATTCCAACGGAAGTTTAACAAAGCGTATCTGGGAGAACGGCTGAGTAACGGTTTGTGCCATATCATTCTGATTGGTATTGTTTTTCTGATTCTGTTTCCGTTTATTGAAAAATTATGCACCATGTTTTTAGCCTATGAAGACTTGGCGGACAGTACCGTTCGGTACGTTCCCAAAACATGGTCTCTCAATACCTTGGTGCGAACCATGGGTATTATGAAATATTGGCAAACCCTGGGCACAACCACTTTGCTTTGTGTTCTGACTTCCGGTTTGCAAACCTTAAGCTGCACCTTGGTTGCTTACGGTTTTGCTCGCTTTAAATTCCCCGGCAGAGGCATTTTGTTTGCCGGCGTATTGATGATCTTGCTCATTCCCCCTCAGGTTATTATGACTTCCCTTTACATGAAGTTTACCTTCTTTAACTTCTTGGGGATTCCTAAACTGATTCTGGGCACCACCATCGATATCACCGAAGGCATGTGGCCCTTTGTTCTGCTTTCTTCCACCGCCATTGCCTTTAAAAACTCCCTGTATATCTACATGCTTCGTCAGTTCTTCCGGGGACTACCCACCGAAATTGAAGAAGCCGGGATGATTGACGGCTCCGGCCATTTCGGGGTGTTCTTCCGCTTGATGTTGCCCAATGCCGTGCCCATGATGGTTACCATTGTTTTGTTCTCGTTCTCTTGGCAATGGACCGACAACTATTATTCGGCATTGTTCCTGCAACGAAGCAAACTCATCAGCGTTTTGTCCTTGAAACTCAATGAGTTACAAACCTACGGGGAAGGTCAGGAATACTACACCGGGAACTTCCGTCAAGCCATGATCGGTACCGGTGTTCTCCTGGTAATCGCTCCTCTGGTTATCATTTATCTGTTTGGGCAGAAATTCTTTGTACAAGGGATTTCTCAAAGCGGTATTGTTGGTTAATGCAACCGGCTTTGAAAATCCTGCCATGATGGTCTGCAAAGGCCGTCAGGTTGAGTGCCGAAAAATAGAAAAAGGTGTTTCGCAAGCATTCCTTGTGAAACACCTTTTTTTGCCCGCCACCGGGGTTGTCAAATATTTATAAATCGCCGAAGGGTAAAAAAGCGATATTTATCCCCTAAAATAACGTTTTGTTATGAAATCCATACATATTTAATTAACTTTATAACATATTTTATTGTTTTTTTCACTATTCTCCCCTTGTATTTTTGTGAATAGAATGGTATACTGAACAGGCGGAGAGTTATTATTGGTCAATCCCTGTTTTCCTTTGTTTTGGGAAACAGGTTTGATACATATAAAAAAAGGAGATGTTTTTGAAATGAAAGCAAACATTACAAGAATTCTTTGTCTTGTACTTGCCCTCATGATGTCCGTTGCTCTCTTCACTGCTTGCGGTGATGATGAAGTTGAAAGCCCCACGGACGTTGACACCCAAAGCACTGTTTCCACCCTTGCCCCCGTTATTGTAGAGGTGGACGACGACGACCCCTATACCATTGCCCAAAGCAAAGACGGTAAAGACGTGGTTATTTTGACCCCCAACGCTGATGGTACCATCACCATGACCGTTGCTGAAAAAACCACCTTGGAAACCTTCCTGGCTTGCGTTACTGCCAAAGAAGGCTATTCGGTTAAAGTTTCTGATGCCGAAGGTAAAGAAGTAACCGATACCAAAGCAGTCATTGCCAAAGACATGGTCTTTGAAGTTTATAAAGACGGTTCTGCCGAAGCAGAAGTGAAATTGGTTATCAACGTTGTTACTCAGGATAAGATCGAAGAAACCATTGCAGACCAAAAAGAAATTGATAACGCCAATTCTGACGCCGCCAATAATAACAACAATAATAACAATAATAACAACAATAACAACAATAATAATAACGGCAACGACGGTAACAAAACTTCCGATCCCGGTGTTGCCATCAAATCTACCATCAAATTGAGCACCATTTGGTATGATCAATACAATGGTACCGACGGTACCGCCAAAGCCTGGCAATCCACTTTGAACAACATGGAAACCAGACAAGGCATTAAAACTGAATTTGCCAGATTGGATGCTGCCAGCGCAACCGATACCATCGTAAAAGACGTTATGGCAGGGAAAGTAACTGCTGACGTATTCGACGTTTCTTTGGCTATGTGCCGTAACATCGCCAGAAAGAAAGCCGCTGCTAACATTTTTGCTTCCAAAACTTTGAACAAATCCTTGTATGATTGCGGCGCTACCGAATCGGTTACCTTTAACGGGAAAGCCTACGGTGTAACTTTCGCTACCAAATCGGTTAACCCGATGGGTGTTATCTACAACAAAAAGTTGATTGAAAAATACGCCCCCGAAACCAATATTGAAAAACTTTACAACGAAAAGAAATGGACCTTTGATGCTTTCCAAGCTTTGGCTAAAAAATGTACTGTTGACACCGATGGTAACAACAAAGCCGACATCTACGGTTTCACTTCTAACACCAACATCATCGGTATGGCATTGACCTCCAACGCCGGCGGTACTGCTTTGATGAAGAACGGCCGCGTAGAAGCCACCATGTGCAACGATGCCGGTATTGCCGCTTTGGAATGGTGTAAAGAAATGTTCAAGACTGACAGAACCTGGAACTACAAAGCTGACATCAACACCTGTGTTGACGTATTTGCCAACGGCGAAGCCGCCATGTTCGTTTCTTACATGCAATTCTATCCCACCATTGCTGCAAAAGCCGACTTTAACATTGGTTTCGTTCTAATGCCCATCGGCCCTGCACAAAAAGATTACATCAACAGCGTTTATGATGCTGCTTTGTATGTTGTTCCCAAAACCAACGAAGCTCGTTTGGATGACATCGGTACCTGGCTCAACGGCATTGCCAACGTTTCCGGTAAATTGTTGAACCAACAACTCAGCAAATTGGCCAACAACGGTATGGACAAAACTTGCCAAAACATTTACAAATCTCTTGTAAATAACATGAGCGCTGAATTCTCTACCGGTGCTTTTACTTCCAACATTTCTTCCCAGGTTGACAGCTCTGTAACTTCCGCCTCCAAATCTCCTGCTAAGGTTATGGCTGCTATCAAATCTGCTGCTCAAAAAGAAGTGGATGACTTCTACGGTCCTATGTATTCCTAAGACCTCGTAGAGAGTGAGGGCTATCATCGGTGACGAGGTTTCTCGTCACCGATTTTTGTTTTTATTAACGAAGGAGGAATAACAATGAAAAAAGCAATTAGTTTTGCATTGGTACTGGCGATGTTGGTTTCGGTATTTGCTATTTCTTTTGCCACCACTGTAAATGCTGCAGAAAAAGAATTTGTTATTGACGGGAATCTGGACGTTTGGTATTTAAGTAACGAAGAGACCCTTGTGGATGACCTGAACTACTATCATTTTGATACCTTGGAAGCATATAATCTGGATCCCACCAATGGCCACGGCATATATTTCTTTGACGGGGCTCAAACTGCCGCCGAAGTTTACATGGCTTATGATGATACCTATGTGTACGTATATGTAAAATGTTGGGATGACGACATTGCCATTAACCCGGAAGATACCAGTGGATCTTCTTCGTCTGACTCTTTGGAAATTTGGTTCGACCCCGATCCCAACAGTCAAACCACCAATCCTGATGGTACTCCCAAAAACCCGGATGAAATCGGTGACTGGCCCACCAACACTTGCGACCCGTTGCAAGGGGATGCTCGTTTGCGTATGCGTGCTGCTGACTTCAAAGTGAGTGACATTCATCCTTGCGTAAAACCCAACTATAATGGCGTTGTAACCACCGATTATTTTAATAGTCCTGAAAACTTGATGCCTTTCTATTTTTCCAACGAACCCCGGGAAGTTCCCACCGGTGATATTGTTTCTTCCGGTTTCGGGGTAGAGGTTCGTTTCCCTCGGTACGACGGAACCGGCGGGAATGCTTTCCGTGTAAACGTTGCCTGTAACAACCGTTTGGAAGGTGATGAATCTGAATGGTATGCTTTGGCAATGGGTGAAGCTTGGTGGTTAAATTATGCTACTGCCAACCAGGTAATCTATCCCAAATCCGGCAATCCTTTCTTTGATCAGGATCCCGAAACATTGGCAACCAAATCGGTTTATTACACCGAATCGGCTTATAATGCCGAAGGGATGAGAGTAGCAGGATTGATCAGTGAATTGCCCGCAAACGTTACCAGTCTGGAAAAAGCCAAGGTGCAAACTGCGGTGGATGAATATCTGGCTTTGAATGATTTCCAAAAAGGATATGTGCAAGCCAGAAACTTGGCAACCTTGAAAGCCGCCGCTGACACTTTGGGTATCGCTTTGGAAGAGGACGTTCCTTCCCAACCTGATGTTTCCGAACCAGATACCACTCCCACAGATGCTCTTGACTTGGGGGATGTAAATGGTGACCAAGCCATCAACGCCAAAGACGCGTTGTTGGTCTTGCGGATTGCCGTAAATAAATATGATGCCAACGACGCTGAAAAGGTAGCTGCTGACGCCAATGAAGACGACAGCATCAACGCCAAAGACGCTTTGGAAATCTTGAAATTTGCCGTTGGTAAACCTTCTTGCCTGGCTAAATAAAGTACCATAAATCACACCGCCTGTTTCCAAAGAAATGGGCGGTTTTTTCGAGTTTCCATAGTTTTTCTATTTTTCGATATAAAATCTGTCGATATTCAACACAAAAATATCGTTTTATGGGCAAAGTCTTGAATTTCACAAATTAGTATGATACACTTTAATTGTATTTTAGTAGTCTAAAATAGGCTACACATCTAAGGAGGATGTATCATGAAAAAAACCATCAGTTTTGCCTTGGTGCTGTGTGTGCTGCTTTCGGTTTTTGCAATTTCCTTTGTAGCTCCTGTCAGCGCTAACGAAACCACCAAAGAGTTTGTGATCGACGGGAATCTGGATATCTGGTATATGAATGAAGAAGATACCGATATCACCGATTTAAACTACTACTATTACCCCGAAATGCAAGCTTACAACAAAGACCCTGCTAACGGCAACGGCACATACTTTTTCGACGGTGCTACTACCGCCGGCGAAGTTTACATGGCTTATGACGAAACCTACATTTATGTGTACGTAAAATGTTGGGATGATGATATTGCAACTCATCCCGAAGATACCAACGTTTCTGCCAGATCTGACTCTATTGAAGTTTGGATCGATCCCGATCCCAACAGTCAGACCACCAATCCCGACGGAACTCAAAA
This sequence comes from Acutalibacteraceae bacterium, assembly GCA_045593325.1. Taxonomy (GTDB): domain Bacteria; phylum Bacillota; class Clostridia; order Oscillospirales; family Acutalibacteraceae; genus UMGS1484. The sequence continues at coordinate 53,286 of JAZNWL010000049.1, forward strand.
AACCGAATTCCTTGGTTTCCCCGATAATACCACTGATCCCGAACAGGCAGATACACGCTTCCGTATGCGTGCTTCTGACTTTGCCATTGGCGATATGAGAGGCAGCATGGTAAAAGTTGGATATGGCGGAGCTACTTTGGAAGAATGGTATAATGACACCGCAAACCTTTGCCCCTTCTATTTTAAGGATGAACCCCGTGAAGTTCCCAGTGGTGACATTGTTTCTTCCGGCTACGGTCTGGAAGTTCGGATTCCCCGTTACGACGTAACCGGCGGTCAATCCGTCATGATCAACGTTGCCTGTAACCAAAGACATCCCGGTGATGATTCCGAATGGTATGCCTTGGCAATGGGTGAAGCCTGGTGGTTAGACTATGCTTCTGCCAACAACATTATTTATAATGATGAAACCAACCCCTTCTTTAATCAAAGTGAAGAAACCCTGGCAAATAAATCGGTTTATTACACCGAATCGGCTTACAATGCTGAAGGGATCAGAGTGGCTGGTTTGATCAGTGAATTGCCTGCAACTGTTACCACTTTGGAAAAAGCTCAGGTTCAAAATGCAGTGGATGAATATCTGGCTTTGGATGATTTCCAAAAAGGATACGTGCAAGCCAGGAACTTTGCAACCTTGAAAGCCGCCGCTGACACTTTGGGTATCGCTTTGGAAGATGGCGTTCCTTCCCAACCCGATGTTTCCGATCCTGACGTTGGCGGTCTTGATTTGGGTGATGTAAACGGCGACGAAGCCATCAATGCCAAAGACGCTTTGTTGGTATTGCGTATTGCTGTTGACAAATATCAACCTACCGATGCGGAAAAGGTTGCTGCTGACGCCAATGCAGACGGCAGTATCAATGCCAAAGACGCTTTGGAAATCTTGAAATTTGCTGTAGGCAAACCCTCTTGCTTGTCTATATAATCAAGTATATTTGGTCCACTCTCCTCTTTAGAGGAGAGTGGATTTTTTTGTTGTTTTAGGGAAGAAGATGTGATATACTTAAAGCCGTAACCAACAAGGAGAGATTGTTCTATGAAAAAAATCATTTGTGTTTTGCTGAGTATTATCATGTCCCTTTCGGTTTTTCTTTTTCCCTTAACGGCATTGGCTACGGAGGGTTTTACCGTTTATTGCCATGATTATGTGGCTTCCTCGGGGGACTTCATTCAGGTTCCCATTGTTATTTCGGGAAATCCCGGGATCATTAGCATAAAAGTGAAGATTACTTATGACGATACTTTACTCACCTTGGAAAACGCCCAAGGGGATGCCTTTCAGGGTGTGAGTTTCGGACCCTTGGATGCCAATCCCTTTACGGTGAATTGGATAGATAGCCTCCACGGCAATAACACCACCGATGGGAACCTGGTAATTCTTACCTTTCGGGTTAATGAAGGGGTAGAAAAAGGGTATACCGATATTCTTCTGGAAGTGGATCAGAATGACGTGTTCAATAATGATTTGCAACCTTGTCATTTTATGTTGGTAAAAGGCGGGGTGACCATTCAGGGGGAAACACAAGATCCTTCCACTCCCACTGATATCCCAACCGATACCAATATTCCAACTCCCAGCGATACACCTACTCCCACTGAGCCGGATTTGGGGGATATCAATGGAGATAAAACCATTAATGCCAAAGATGCCCTGGTGGCTTTGAAATATGCTGTGGGTAAATGTGTTCTCACACCGCAGGAAGTAATTTTGGCGGACGTGAATAAGGATAACTTCGTAAATGCCAAAGACGCTTTGGAAATTTTGAAATATGCCGTAGGCAAACCTTCTTGTTTGGCAAAATAACCAAGAAACCGCTTGAAATTTCTTCGGAAGTCACAAGCGGTTTTTATTGTGTTTTTTTGAAAGATATGGTAAAATGAATTTGTATAGAGATTTTTTGGAGGTTTTTCTATGATCAAACGATGCTGTTCTTTCCTTTTGGTTCTTACGTTAACCCTTACTTTGTTCGCAGGAATTCCTGTTGAAGTACAGGCGGCATTGAACGATGACATCACCAACTGCGTTGCCTATAACCAATATGTGGAACCCTGGACAAGTCAGGTGTATGGCGGTGGAACCATCGGGCAAACGGGATGTGGAATTTTGTCCACCACCAATGCTCTCAATTATATGTATGATGTGTTTAACACCACCGACAAAGCCAATGCCTTTATCAAAGAATGGGCAACCTATGCTCATAGTATTGATGGGTATAATCCAGGGACCGAAGCTTCCGGGGGTTGGCGGTATGTGCTGTTCGGCAACGAAATTTCCGATCCTCCTCCCTTGATTACCAAATACGGTTCTAAGTATAATATCTCCATGCCTATTGTTTGGACGGAAGAATGGAACTACGCCAACAGCTATAATGGGTATTCTTATAATAATATTTATGTGAATTCCCAAACCGATTTGAAGAACTATTTGTCCCGTGGGTCGGTTGCCATTGCTCACGTGCCCGGTCACTTTATTTGTCTGGCGGCATATAATCCTGCTAACGACCACTTTTTGGTATTGGATTCCGCTCCTACCACCGCCCGTGGCACCGGGGATGGAGTTGCATGGGTTAGCGCTTCGGATCTGTCCGGCGGACGTCCTGCTTTGACGGTTGGTGGCTTCTGTGTTATCAATACTACCCTTCGGAGAAATACTTCTCCTTATCAACTGGATGACACCACTATGATGATTTATGACGGGGAAAGTTTTCCCACCATGAAAACCGCCTTCTCTACTTCTCTTATGCCTTCCAAGAACCACACCCAAGGGTTGCGGTCTTTGAAGATGATGTATACCAACCCCACCGGGTATACCAACAAAGCAGGGGGATATACCTACATAACCTTGGATTCGGTTACCGACTTTACCGATTATGATCTGATTGCTTTTGACCTATACGTGGAAAAGACATTGACCGGCTCCCACGGGTTCCAACTGAATTTCTGTGTTTCCGGGGAAGATGGGTACAACGCCATGAAGGGCATTAACAATTTAGAACCCGGATGGCATTCCTTTACCTTAAAACGAAGTGACATTGGTAAGGCGGTGGACAGTGCCGACTGGACCAAAGTAAAATACATACGCCTGATGTGGTGGAACAATGCTCAGCTTTCGGGCACCACTTATTTCTTGATTGATAATTTCCGTGCCATTAACACCGATTTATCAAAGGCCAAGGAAGTAATGGCTAAAATCAACGCTTTACCGGCAACCATTACTCTGGCGGATAAAGATGCTGTAACCGCCGCCCGCACTGCTTATGATGCATTGACCGACAAAGGAAAAGGTTACGTTACCAATCTGGCAACCTTGGAAACTGCCGAAGCCACCATTCAGGCCATTGAACAGGATATGGCCGCCGCCGCTTCGGTGGACGCTATGATTGAAGCTTTGCCTACTGAAGTTGCTTTGACCGATGAAGAAGCCATTGTTTCGGCACGGACCGCTTATGAGGAATTGACTGATGCCCAAAAGGGATACGTGGAAAATCTTAGTGTATTGGAAACCGCCGAAGAAGCCTTGGAAGCTGTAAAAGCGCAGGATTTGGCTGACCGTCAAGCCGCTGCAGAAGTTGACGAAATGATTCTCGCCTTGCCGGAGGAAATCACCCTTGACTGTGAAGAACAACTTACCATTGTGGTAGATACCTATAACGGATTAACCAACACCGCCAAAGGGTACGTAACCAATCTTCCTGCTTTAGTAGAAGCCGTAGATATCTGGAACGCTTTGAATGAACAGGATAAACTTGACCGTGCCGCCGCCGGGGAAGTGGATGCCCTCATTGCCGCTTTGCCTGCTGTGGAGGAACTGACCCTTGACCACCAAACTGCTGTGGAAGAAGCAGTAGCAGCCTATGATGCTTTGAATGACGCCGCCAAAGGGTACGTCACCGCTTATGAAACCCTGCAAGCTGCCGTGGCACAAATGAACGAATTGAAATTCGTTTACGGGGACGTGAATCACGATTTTGTCATCGACAACAAAGACTTCGGTTTACTGCAACGGTATCTGAATGGCTGGGATGTTGAGATTCGCCTGGATGCCGCCGACGTAAACGTTGACGGAGAAATTGACAATAAAGACTTTGCTGTTTTGCAACGGTATTTAAACGGCTGGGACATTTCCTTGGGACCTGTGGAAACTGTTGATGCGGCTGTCTGATAATCAAATAAAAGCCTTTGACCATAACTGGTCAAAGGCTTTTCGTTTATGAAAGAATGTTAGTTGGTTTCTTCCTTTTCAAATACGATGGCATTGTTGTTTACATGGCACAAAACCCTGTCACCCTTTTGGAAGGTGTTAGCCAGAATTTCTTCGCTTAAGGGGTCTTCCACGTGGGTTTGAATGGCACGACGTAAAGGACGGGCGCCGTAGGTTTTGTCAAAACCGAGTTCAGCCAATTTTTCCAGAGCTTCCTCTGAAAAAGACAGGGAAATGCCGATGTTCTCTTCCACCCGACGACTGACGGTTGCCACCATCCGTTTGGCAATTTCGGCAATATCCTGTTTTTCCAACTGTTTGAATACAATAATGTCGTCAATACGGTTGATAAATTCAGGACGGAAGGCATTTTTCAACTGGGACATGACTTCCTCTTTGATTTGTTTTTGGTCTTTATCGTGAGAGGTTTCCCCAAAGCCAAAGGAGGTTTTTTGGCTGATGGCTTTGGCGCCGATGTTAGAGGTCATGATAATCACGGTGTTTTTAAAATCTACCTTGCGACCTTGGGAATCGGTTAAGATCCCGTCTTCCAGAATTTGCAACAGCAGGTTGAAAATATCGGGATGGGCTTTTTCGATTTCGTCGAACAACAGAACACAATAGGGCTTTCTGCGAACCTGTTCGGTGAGTTGCCCCCCTTCGTCGAATCCCACGTACCCCGGAGGAGAACCCACCATACGGGATACGGTGTGTTTCTCCATATATTCCGACATATCAAAGCGAATGATGGCATTTTCACTGCCGAACATACTTTCTGCCAGGGTTTTACACAGTTCGGTTTTCCCAACCCCGGTGGGTCCTAAGAACAGGAAAGAACCTGTGGGCCGTTTGGGGTCTTTCAGCCCCACTCTGCCGCGGCGAATGGCTTTTGCCACGGCGGAAACCGCTTCATCCTGTCCCACCAACCGACAGTGTAATTCTTCTTCCATCCGAAGGAGTCGTTTGCCTTCTTCTTCGGTGAGGCGGGTGGCGGGGATCCCTGTCCACCCGGAAATGATTTCGGCAATTTCCTGGGCGGTAACTTCCCCTGCGGAATGTTCTTTGTTTTTCTTCCATTCCTCTTTCATACGGTCCAGCAGTTCTCTGCCGTGTTTTTCTTTATCCCGAAGCCGTGCCGCCCCTTCAAAATCCTGGGCGTTGACACTGGCGGTTTTTTCGGCTTCCAGTTGTTTGATTTCTTCCTCCAGCTTTTTGATTTCTTCTGGTGGGGTGTAACTGCGGAGTTTAATGCGGGAGCCTGCTTCATCAATTAAGTCGATGGCTTTGTCAGGCAAAAAGCGATCGGAAATATAACGGGTGGAAAGGTGAACCGCCGCGTGGATGGCTTCGTCGGTAATCCGTACCCGATGATGGGCTTCGTATTTGTCCCGCAGGCCCTTTAAAATTTCAATGGCTTCTTCCGGGGAAGGTTCTCCCACAGTAACCGGCTGGAATCGCCGTTCCAAAGCCGCATCTTTTTCAATGTTTTTGCGGTATTCATTGATGGTGGTTGCCCCGATCACCTGCAATTCCCCACGGGCAAGGGAGGGTTTTAAAATGTTAGCGGCATCGGTGGAACCTTCTGCCGAACCTGCTCCGATGATGGTATGAACCTCGTCTATGAACAGAATAATATTTCCCGCTTTTTTCACTTCTTCCAAAGCGGTTTTTATGCGTTCTTCAAAATCCCCCCGGTATTTGGTGCCTGCCACCATCCCGGTCAGATCCAAGGAAAACAACCGTTTCCCTTGTAACAGTTCGGGTACTTCGTCTTTGGCGATTTTCAAAGCCAGCCCTTCGGCAATGGCGGTTTTCCCAACCCCCGGTTCCCCGATGAGGCAGGGATTGTTTTTGGTGCGGCGGGTAAGAATTTGAATGACCCGTTCAATTTCACTGCCCCTGCCAATGACAGGGTCAATTTTGTCATTCTGGGCGTCCGCCGTTAAATCTCTGCCGAATTTGTCCAGGGTGGGTGTGGCGGTGTCTTTTTTTGTTTGTTTTTTCCCGCTGTGATGCAGGGGAGAATTGTTTGCTCCCGAGCCGTTGATACGGTCTGCCAACTGGTCAGGGTCGGCGCCCAATTCTTCCAGAAAGCCCACGGCATAACTTTGGCCTTCCTTCACGATGGCGTACAGAATGTGTTCGGTTCCCACGTAGCCGCTGTTCATAGAACGGGCGGCGGCAATGGAAATTTCCAAGATTCGTTTGGCGCGGGGGGTGAAATCCGAAGGGGTCAGGCGGGTGCGGTTACCTCTGCCCACCCGTTCGGTGAGCAGTTCGGTTACGCTTTCCACCGTAACCCCACTGCCGTTGAGCAAGGCGCAGGCGGTTCCGCTTCCTTCGTATAAAATTCCCAATAAAATATGCTCACTGCCAATGTAGGTGTGCCCCAATTCCTGGGCCTTTTCCATGGCAATATTCAAAGCCTGATTGGCTTTTTCGGTAAATCCGTTAAAACGATACACGGTAATCACTCCTTATACAATGAAATTATTAGGTCACGTGAAGTTAGTTTTGATAAGACCTACAAGAATGGTGCAGGAACGCAAAAGAGTGCCGTTATTGTAGGTCTATACTAAGTTTTGACGAACTAATGTCGCTCTAATCACGTCTCTTTTTTCGGTACTGTCTGCTTCGGGATGTTCCAAAAGCAGAGTAGCAGGGTGCATGGTGGCGTTCAGGGTGTTGATTCGTTCCATGGGCAGGGTATCTATCAAATTCATGGAGATTCCTAACCGCAGATGGGACAAAGAAGAGGTAAATTCGCCCATGGGTAAAATACGGGAATTTTGCAACAATCCCAAAGCCCGATAGGCGGCATCCTCGGTTTCCAACGGGGGCAGTTCTTTTCGGGCTTCCTGTTCCCGCCCGATGATTTGCAGAGTCACCGCTTTGAGATTTTCCAGGGCGGAAGATTCCGCCAGCCCCATGGAGATCTGGTTGGATAGTTGATACAAACTTCCGGTCACGGTGCTTCCTTGCCCGAAGGTACCTTGTAAACTTAGTCCGATCTTACCCACCGCTGTAGACAGGGTGTGAATTTCTCCCGTGGCTTCCAGAGCGGGTAAATGCAACAGCACCGAGGCTTTCATTCCGGTTCCCAAATCGGTGGGGCATCCGGTCAAATATCCCCACTGCTTATCAAAAGCGTATGCAAAACCTTCGTTAATCATGTCATCCATCTGGTTGGCGATCCGATAGGCGTTTTCCAGTTCCAGCCCCGATTGCATCACCTGTAACCGAATGTGGTCCCGATGACACAGGAGCAAACAAACCGACTCGTCTTCAGACAAAAGCAAGGGGCGGTCTTTTCTGCTTTCGGCAAATTCCCTTGGAATTAAATGCCGTTCTGCCATGGCGCGTTTTGCTCCTGCTGACAGGGTTTCGGGTGAGAAGTAACCCAGGGTGCGGGTCAGGGGAGAGGGGGCGGCAAGAAGATGATCTTTGATTTGATCACAAAGTTCTTTTTGCTTTTCCTCTGAAAGGCGTTGAGGGAAGGGGTACCCTTTGATGTTCCGCGCCAGGCGGATCCGGGTGCTCAGCACAATGTCCCCCTGGGTGCCTGTGCGTTCATACCATTTAGTTCCCATGGCTTTGCCCCTCCATTTCCTTGATTTGGTCCCGCAGGACTGCCGCTTGTTCAAATTCCTGGTTTTCAATGGCTTGTTGCAACTGTTCTTTTAACTTGGAAAGGGTGTCGTCCTGCTTGTGGGCAGGTTCATCAGGATGCTCAAAGGGTGTTTTCCCCAGATGCCCTGCTTTTCCGTGGAGTTTTTCAATGGTGGGGGTCAACCGTGCCCGAAAGTTTTGGTAGCAGTCTTCACAGCCCACTTCACCGCTACGGGCGATTTCTTCAAAACTAATGCCGCAGAAGGGACACCGAATGGCATCCTCGGCGGTTTTGTCAGCCAGTTCTCCCGAGAACAGGGAACCTAACAGCCCTCCTGTGAAAAAGGAAAGTTGGTTATATCCCATTTCCTTGGCACAGTGGCTGCATAAAATCCATTCTTCCTGCACCCCGTTCACCGATTTACGGATATGGGTGGTGGCAGGATTCTTTTTACATTTTTCACAAAGCATGGTTTCTTCCTCCTTTACAGAGTATGCAGTAACATTTGTTTTAACAAATTGGCCCGTAAATAATCCCGAACCGTGATGGGTATTCCGCTGTAAATACGGTCCACCATGGCGGATGCCATGACGTCGGCAGTCTGGGCAGACAATACCCCTTGTTCTTTCAGGTTTCCGATGATGGCGCGGGCAGTGGGGTAGTCCATGGTGTCCCCAATGGAGTTCACCAGATGCATCACCGCTGAACCCGGGTCGATCTGCACACGGGTAATGCGGATATACCCGCCGCCTCCCCGTCGGCTTTCCACAATGTAGCCGTGTTCCGGGGTGAAACGGGAGGTGAGAACGTAGTTGATCTGACTGGGCACGCACCCTAAGGTTTCCGCCAATTCGTTACGGCGAATTTCCGCTGTTCCGTTCTGACTGTTGAGTATTTCTAAAATCCGCCCTGCTACTAAATCGCTCATGCGCATGGAGAATTCATCCTTCCTTTTTTCTTCTTACAACTGCATCATACCACAAAGATCAAATAAAGTCAAGGTCAAATAAAGTCAAAATTTTAAAATATTTTCAAAAAATTTACAACTGGATTGTTGTGTACCTGTTTGAAGTATGGTATAATACATTGAATACTTATATAAGAGTGGGGTACTATGCGCATTTTGGGAATTGACCCCGGCTACGCCATTGTAGGCTGGGGAGTAATTGAATATGCGGGAAATCATTTTCGCACCTTGGATTACGGTGCGGTAACCACTGCCGCAGGGGGCGAATTTATCGCCCGTCTGCAAACTATATATGAAGACGTTTGCCGACTGTTAGACGCTGCCAAGCCGGATGCCATGGCCATTGAAAAATTGTTTTTCAATACCAATACCACCACTGCCATTATGGTGGCGGAGGCAAGGGGTTGCATTTTGCTGGCGGCACAGCAACGGGGGGTTCCTGTTTACGAGTATACGCCCTTGCAGGTGAAACAGGCCGTCACAGGCTACGGCAGGGCAGAGAAAAAGCAGATTCAGGAAATGACCCGAATGTTATTGCATCTGGAAAAGATCCCCAAGCCTGACGATACGGCGGATGCCTTGGCCATTGCGGTTTGTCACGCCCACAGCGCAGGGTCGTTATTACACAGAAGATAAGGTGTTTTTATGTTTTATTCATTACAGGGCATTATAAAAGTAGCCCGTCCCGGTTTGGCGGTTGTGGACTGTCATGGGGTGGGGTATAAATGTTTTATTTCGGACACCACGTTGTCCTCTTTGCCTGCCATTGGGGGAGAAGGCTTTTTGTTCACCTACCTGGCAGTGCGGGAAGACGCTATGGATCTATACGGATTTGCCACCGAAGAAGAACTGGACTTTTTCAAACTGTTGATCTCGGTTTCGGGCATCGGTCCCAAAGCCGCCATGGCAATTTTATCTCAATTTGCCCCCAACCAGTTGGCAGTGTGCATTGCCGCGGGGGATGCCAAAGCCATCACCAAAGCCCAAGGGGTGGGTGCTAAAACCGCCCAGCGGTTAGTGCTGGAACTGAAAGACAAAATGGGTGGCTTGGACTTAACCGCCGCCGCAACCCCCGAAGTGCAGGCAGTAAGTGCCGCTTCCGCCAATACCAATGCAGCAGACGCCGTGGAAGCGTTGGTTGCTTTTGGCTATTCTCGTTCGGAAGCCTCCCTGGCGGTTGGGCGGTTGGATTCATCCCTTTCGGCGGAAGATCTGATTCGGGAAGGTCTGAAAGCCTTGGCGAAATTTTAAGGAGGGATAAGGGTTGTTTTTTGAAGAACATGATTTTGAAAATCGCATTGTAGCCCCTGAATACACCTCGGTGGACAGTGACCTGGAAACCTCTTTGCGGCCTCATTCCTTACAGGAATATATCGGTCAGGAAAAAGCAAAGGAAAACCTTTCCATTTACATTGAAGCGGCAAAAAGTCGTGGGGAGTCTTTGGACCACGTGTTGTTACACGGGCCTCCGGGATTGGGGAAAACCACCCTGTCCAATATCATTGCCAATGAAATGGGGGTCAACATTCGGGTAACCTCCGGCCCTGCCATTGAAAAGCAGGGGGATCTGGCGGCTATCCTCACCAACCTCAGCGAGGGGGACGTGTTGTTTATTGACGAAATTCACCGTCTTTCCCGCAGTGTGGAAGAAATTCTGTATCCCGCCATGGAAGATTTTTCGGTGGATATTATGATTGGGAAAGGGCCTTCCGCCCGTTCCATTCGGTTGGATCTTCCCCATTTTACTTTGATTGGGGCAACCACCCGTTCGGGGCAGTTGACCGCACCTTTGCGGGACCGCTTTGGGGTCATCTTACGGTTGGAACTGTATACCCCTGAAGAACTTGCTAAAATTATTACCCGCTCGGCGGGGATCTTGAATATCGGCATTGACGGGGAAGGGGCATTGGAAATTGCCTCCCGTTCCCGAGGAACTCCTCGTATTGCCAACCGCTTGCTCAAGCGGGTGCGGGACGTGGCTCAGGTGAAATACGACGGGGTGATTACCCTGGAAGTGGCAAGGGATGCTCTTGCCCGCTTCGAAATTGACGAATTGGGGCTGGACGATTTTGACCGTCGCCTGCTTCACACCATGATCTCCCATTACAACGGCGGCCCCGTGGGGTTAGAAACCCTGGCGGCTTCCCTGGGGGAAGAAGCGGTGACCATTGAAGACGTTTGTGAACCCTATTTAATGCAACTTGGTTTTTTGGCACGAACTGCCCGGGGTCGGGTGGTTACGGCTTTAGCATACGAACATCTGGGGCTGAAACCTGACGGAACAACACCCCAGCAACAACAACTTTTTTAAAAGAAAAGGAGCATGTGATTATGGCTCGGTTATTTGGTACAGACGGTGCAAGAGGCATCGCAAACGCAGATTTGAATTGTGAATTGGCAATGAATATCGGTCGGGCAGCTGCCTTGGTGTTGACCGAAGGAAAAGACAATGCCCGTCCCCGCATTTTGATTGGGTACGATACCCGCATTTCCTCCAAAATGCTGGAAGCCGCCATGTCTGCAGGCATCTGCTCGGTTGGGGCAGACGTTTTGCAGGTTGGGGTGGTTCCCACGCCTGCCGTGGCATATTTGGTAAAAGCCTACGGGGCAGATGCAGGGGTTATGATTTCTGCTTCTCACAATCCTTGTGAATATAACGGCATCAAACTGTTCAGCAATACAGGGTATAAATTGTCTGACGAATTGGAAGACAAAATTGAAGCCATTGTCAAAGCGGGAATTCCTGCTGAAAGCCTGCCCACAGGGGGTGGCATCGGTCATATCACCCTGCAACAAGGGGCGGTGGAAGATTACATTAAACATGTGGTGGCTTCCATTCCCGAATCGGTTCGGTTCGACGGCATGAAGGTTGCTCTGGACTGCGCCAACGGTTCTTCCAGTGTTACCGCTGAAGCCATTTTCACCCGCTTGGGTGCTTCGGTACAGGTGATGAATGATACCCCCGACGGGGTGAATATCAACGATCGTTGCGGTTCCACCTATATGGAAGGCTTAATGGATTTTGTGAAAGAAAACAAGATGGATCTGGGCCTTGCTTTTGACGGGGACGCCGACCGTTGCCTGGCAGTGGATGCTGACGGGATGCTGGTGGACGGTGACCAGCTCATTGCTATTAACGCCCTGGATATGAAAGAACAAGGCACTCTTTCCAAAGATACCGCCGTGGTTACGGTTATGACCAACATGGGCTTTTGGAAATTTGCCGAAGAAAACGGCATTACCGTTCGGAAAACCGCCGTGGGTGACCGTTACGTGCTGGAAGATATGCTGGCAGGTGACTACGTGATCGGCGGGGAACAATCGGGGCATATTATTTTTAAAGAATATGCCACCACAGGGGACGGTCAGTTGACAGGGGTGCAACTGATGTCTGCCATGCGCCGGAAAGGGAAGACCTTAAAACGGTTGGCAGAAGTCATGAAGATCTATCCCCAAACTTTGAAAAATATCATGGTAACTCCTCAAGCCAAAGAAGCTTTTGGCACCGATGAAGGGGTACAAAATAAAATCAAAGAAATTGAAGAACGGTTGGGCAATACCGGGCGGGTGCTGGTTCGCCTTTCGGGAACCGAACCCAAAATCCGGGTCATGCTGGAAGGGGAAGACCAACAGCTAATTGAAGCCTATGCCGATGAAATACTTTCTACCATAAAGGAACGATTGCTGTAATGCGTGCAACAAACCATTGGAAAGATTATGAATTGTTAGATACTTCTGCCGGGGAACGGTTGGAGCGTTGGGGAAACATCATCCTCATTCGCCCCGACCCGCAGGTGATCTGGAATACCCCCAAAAAGCACCCCGGTTGGAAAACCGCCCACGCCCGTTATCATCGGAGCAAAACCGGGGGCGGCCATTGGGAATATTTGAAACCCATTCCTGAAGTGTGGCAAATCGGTTACGGGTATTTGAAATTCCAGTTAAAGCCCATGGGCTTTAAACACACAGGACTGTTTCCTGAACAAGCAGTGAACTGGGACTGGTGTGCCGACTACATCAAAAAAGCCGATAACCCCATGAAAGTGCTGAATTTGTTTGCCTATACGGGGGGTGCAACTCTTGCTTGCAGTCAGGCGGGAGCAACGGTGACCCACGTGGACGCCTCCAAAGGCATGGTGGCCTGGGCAAAGGAAAATGCCGTGGTGTCCGGCCTTGCTGACCGCCCCTTGCGGTGGCTGGTGGACGATTGCGTGAAATTCGTGAAACGGGAAATTCGTCGGGGGAATAAATATAACGGCATTATTCTGGACCCTCCCTCTTACGGCAGAGGCCCCGGGGGAGAAATCTGGCAGTTGGAAGAAAAACTGTATGATTTTCTGCTGGATTGCCGTGAAATTTTAGACCCCGAAAACGGATTTTTGGTGATCAATTCTTACACCACAGGGCTTTCTCCTTCGGTGATGGGATACTTACTGGGAGAATTGCTGGTTCCTCGGTTTGGCGGAGAAGTCCTTAGCGACGAAATCGGGTTGACCGTTTCTCAGACCGGGCTGGTGCTTCCTTGCGGTGCCACTTCTATCTGGCATCGGTAATGCAAATGACCTTTATAAAGGTGTGAATCCATTGAAGTCAATGATTGAACTTGAAAACGTATATTTTTCCTATCAAGTGGGGGATGAGGAACCGTCCATTCCCCTGTTTGAAGGACTTTCCCTGACCATTGAACAGGGAAGTTTTACGGCGATATTGGGTCATAACGGTTCGGGAAAATCTTCTCTGTCCCGTATGCTCAACGGCATGGCATTGCCCGATCAAGGGCGGGTGCTGGTGAAGGGGATGGACACTGCCGAAGAAAGCTTGCAGCTGGAAATCCGCAAAACCGTTGGGTTGGTGTTCCAGAATCCCGACAACCAGATCGTTTCTTCCATTGTGGAGGAAGACGTGGCATTCGGCCCAGAAAATTTAGGCCTTGCCCCGGAAGAAATCCGCAAACGGGTGGATGACGCTTTGGCGGCGGTGGAGATGACCGAATATGCCACCCATTCCACCTCTCGCTTGTCAGGGGGGCAAAAACAACGAATTGCCATTGCGGGGATTCTGGCAATGAATCCCACCTGCCTGGTGCTGGACGAACCCACTGCCATGCTGGACCCTAAAGGGCGCAAAGAGGTGCTTGCCACCCTTCACTGTCTGAATGAAGAAATGGGAATGACGGTGGTGCTGATTACCCATTATATGGAAGAAGCCGCCCTGGCGGATCGCTGTATTGTAATGGAAAAAGGAAAAATTTTACTGGACGGCAAACCCTGTGAGGTATTTTCCAAACGGGACGTGCTGGAACAAACGGGACTCACCATGCCCATTGCCTGTAAAATGGCATACGCCCTGGCAGATGCAGGGGTATCCTTGGAAACCCTGCCCTTGACCGAACAGGACTGTGTACGGGAATTGGCAAAACTTTTGTAAAAAGGATTTTATTCATGGCTGTATTAACTGCAAATCAACTGAATTTTATATATGGCGAAGGAACCCCCTATGAAAAGGTGGCAGTGGCTGACGTAAGTTTTCAGGTGAACCAGGGAGAAATTCTGGGGATCATCGGGCATACCGGGTCGGGCAAATCCACCTTGATGCAACTGTTGGGGGGGTTGTTGCAACCCAAATCAGGGCAGGTGCTCATTGGTGGGGAAGACATTTGGCAAAACCCCAAAGAAGTGCGGAAATACCGTTTTCAGGTGGGTCTGGTGTTTCAATATCCTGAATATCAACTGTTTGACGAAACGGTGGAAAAGGATATTGGCTTTGGCCCCCGTAATATGGGTTGTTCTCCCGAAGAAATCAAAGAGCGGGTGCTTCGTGCCGCCGAAATGGTGGATTTGAAGGTGGCGCTTCTGGAAAAATCCCCCTTTGATTTGTCCGGGGGAGAAAAACGCCGTGCCGCCATTGCAGGGATTCTTGCCATGGAACCCAAAGTGTTGATTCTGGATGAGCCCACCGCAGGGTTAGACCCCAAAGGTCGGCAAACCATTTTGGATATGATTCGTGCATACAATGAAAAAACAGGGGCAGCGGTGTTGTTTGTTTCCCATAACATGGAAGATGTTGCCGCCCTTTCTCATCGGGTAATGGTGATGAACGGTGCCAGACAGGTGCTGTTGGACACCCCCTCCAAAGTGTTTTCTCAAAGTGAACGATTAAAAGAAATGTCCCTGGACGTTCCCGCGGTTACCCGTATTCTCCTGGGGCTGAAAGAACAAGGATACCCTGTTTCGGATGGAATCTATACCGTGGAAGCAGGGGTGGAGGAGATCCTCCGTTTAAAGAGGGCAGGTGAAGGTCATGCTGAATGATATTACCTTTGGGCAGTATTATCCCGGGGAAAGTTTGATTCACCGCCTGGACCCTCGAATGAAATTGGTGTTGACCGTTGGCTTTATTGTGCTGGCATTTATGGCAAAAGTTGCGGTTTCTTTGTGGTTGGTGGCTTTCTTCCTGATTGTCATGATGCTTCTTTCAAAAATTCCTTTGAAGATGTATCTGAAAACTTTGAAACCTATCATCCCCATTGTGGTTTTGACCTCTATCATCAATGCCATTTACGTTACCGATGGGACTCCGTTGTTTTCTTTCTGGAAAATCACCGTTACTTCCGGCGGGGTGTTGACGGCAGTGTATATGTCTTCCAGAATTTGCCTGCTGATTTTGTGCAGTTCCATGCTGACCTATACCACCACCCCCACCCAACTCACCGACGCCATTGAACGGCTGTTTTCCCCTTTGAAATACATCAAGTTGGACGTTCATTCCTTGGCAATGATGATGACCATTGCCCTGCGGTTTATCCCCACCTTGATTGAAGAAACTGAAAAAATCATGTCCGCCCAAAAGGCGCGGGGCGCCAATATGGAGAGCGGGGGACTGCTTAGCCGTGTGAAGGCGCTGATTCCCATTTTAATTCCTTTGTTGATCTCCTCTTTCCGCCGTGCGGCAGAGTTGGCAGATGCCATGGAATGTCGCTGTTACCACGGGGGCAAAGGCAGAACCCGTATGAAACAACTGAAACTGGGGGCTTTGGATTTCACCGGGCTGTTCCTGTTTGTGGTGATGATTACGGCTGTTGTTCTTTCCAACCGTTTTCTGTCGGGATTTTTATATACCCTGATTTTGGGTGGCGGAGTATGAGATATTTATTAACCCTTCGGTATCTGGGCACCAACTATCATGGCTGGCAGGTTCAGGAAAATGCCCTGGCGGTGCAACCTTTGATTCAGAATGCCTTAACTGAATTGTTTCCCCATCGCCCGGGGGTGACGGGATGCAGCCGAACCGACAGCGGTGTGCATGCCAATATGTATTGCTGTCATTTTGACAGTCCCTTGGAACGGGACCCTCACGGGGTGATCTGTTCTGCCAACCGCAATCTTCCCGATGATATTGCGGTGACCCATTGTCGGGTGGTGGATGATGCGTTTCATGCCCGTTACAGTGTAAAAGCCAAGGAATATGAATACGTGATCTACAACGGCAAATACCGTGACCCCATGTGGCACGGCAGAGCCTATTATTATCGTTTCCCTTTGGACGTGGAAAAAATGGATCTGGGTGCTCAGGCTTTTGTGGGGACCTATGATTTTTCCTCTTTTTGTGCCGTGAATGCCAAGCCCGGGGATAAAACCAGAACAGTGTACCGGGCACAGGTGGAACGAAAGGGAGATTTGGTAATTTTTCGGGTGTGTGCTGACGGATTTCTGTATAACATGGTACGGATCATGATGGGCACGTTACTGCGAATCAGCCAGGGGAAGATCGATCCCTTGGATATTCCCCGTATTATTGAACAAAAGAATCGGGATGGCGCAGGACCCACAGCCCCTGCAGAAGGATTGTATTTAAACCAAGTTTTTTATGAGTAGGTTGATGTGATAATGGCAAAGGACAATAAAAAGGATGTCCAAGCCCGCCGCGCGGCCATGGAGCGAACCAAGGTCCGAAGCGGGGGAAAAGAGCAGGATGAAAAAAGCCGTAGGAAACAACAACTTCGGTTAGAACGGCAGGAACAACGTCTTGCCGACCGCTTGGAACGGCAAAATGCCAAAAAAGCGGCTGCTGAAAAACCCGCAAAAAAAGCGGAGAAAAAGGTTTCTGCTTCTTCCTGGGACCAAAAAATCAAATCCTTTGTGGCATCCCAAAAACGGGCAAAAACCGAGAAAGACCCAAAGGAGAAAGAGTTCCAGATTATTTTGGGCACCAAACAAAGAAAAATCCTGCGGGTTCTCAGCATCCTTTCGGTGGTGTTGGTGGCGGTGATTCTGGTGAACAGCCTGGTTCCCATCAGCATTTGGGAATATACTCAGAATATTTTTGCAGGCAGTGGCAGTGGGGATGGATTCCCCGTGGCAATTTCCCCTTCCAATACCAATTATATTGTCCCTGTGGGTAGTGACGTTGCCCTGCTGGGGGATTCTTCCCTTACCTTGTATAAATCCAACGGTAAGGTGCTGTTTGAGCGACAACACGGCTATTCCAACCCTGCTCTTACCAGCTGTTCGGCACGGGTCATGGTGTATGACCGTGGCGGAAAAAACCTGCGGGTGGAAAACCGCGCCAAAACCTTGTTTTCTTTGGAAACCCAAGGGGCTATTACCACCGCTTCCATGGCGCCCAACGGCTATTTCGGTGTGGTCACCCGAGGGGTCAACTATATTTCCGACGTTACCGCATATAATGCCGATGGAGAGCAAACCTTTGTCTGGCATTCGGCAGGCCGTCAGGTGTTGGGGGTTGCCCTTTCAGATAGCGGTCGGTATATGGCGGTCAGCGCTTTGTCGGTGGAAAACGGCCAGGGGGTAACCACCTTGTTGGTGTTTGATACCCGCAAAGGACTTACCCTGGCAGAAGAACGGTATGAAGGCAGTATGCCGGTTTCCCTGGATATGAAGGGTAACGTTACCGTGGCGGTGCTTAGTGACTGTATTACCTCTATTACCAAGTCAGGGGAACGGAAAGACCTTCCTTTTGAAGGGGGCACCGTTACCTGTTACGATAATCATAACGACTACGGCACGGTGTTGGTGCTGGGGATGTATCAGGACAGCCGCAACAATCGGCTTTGGGTTCTGGACGAGGATTTGGACGTGATCAGCGAAACCGAAATTGAACGGGAAGTGCTGGGGGTTGCGGCAAAAGGAAACCGCATTACCCTACTTTCTCAACAAAAGGTTTTGTTTTACAGTCGGGGGGGCACACCCAAAGGGGAAAGTGACCTGGAATCCGACGGAAAATATCTGGTTTGCAAAGGCAATTATGCCATTGTTTTGGGAACCGATACCCTTCAGGCGGTTTACCGCTAACAAATGGGATTGCAATACGGGAAGAACCGTGATATAATAATCGGAAGGGAAAATTTGTTTTTTCTGCCGAAAGGAGTCGAAATCTATGACCATTTTGATTGATGTTTTATTGGTATTGATCATTGCTGTTGCCGCCTACATAGGATACCGCAAAGGCATTGTGAAAATGCTGTTATCTTTTTTGGTAATTATCGTTGCCCTGGCCTGCGCCTGGGGTCTTTCCGCCCCCTTGGCAAAAGGCGGCTATCAACTGTTTTTTGAACAAAGTGTTTCCCAGACGGTGGATGCCGCTTTGGAAACCACCACCCAGGATGCTGTGGATGAGGCTGTGGAAAACCTCTTTGATTCCGACAGTATTTTAGGCGGCGTAGGCAGTTTGGTTGGCTTTGATACCCAAAGTGTTGTGGACTCGGTTACCGGGGATTCTTTGGAAAAGGTTGCGGTGACGCTGAAAGAAGACGTCATTAAACCCCCTGTGGTTTTGTTGCTTCGGGCAATCGTTTTTATTCTGCTGTTTGTGTTGCTTTGGATCGTTCTTTCGTTGGTTGCCAAAGCTTTGAATAAAACCGCCAAGTTACCCATTATTAAGGGTGTCAATGCTTGGGCAGGCGGTTTTGTGGGCATCATAATCGGGGTAGTTTTGTGCTTCGCTTTCAGTGCCTTGCTGGGCGTGGTCACCAAGATCAATCCCAACGGCATTTTGGGAATCACCCAAATTACCAAGGACAATTCGGTGGTATACCGCTTTTTAAGTGACTTGGTTCAAAATATTTTAAAATAAAGGTTAGTTATACTATTCGTGAAAGGAAGGGTTTCCTTTGAAAAACTCAATTTTTACTATCCCCAACATGTTGTCGGTTTTCCGTCTGTGTTTGATTCCTTTTATCACCACTACGTACAGCCGCGGCATGGAAATTGCGGCAACCATTTTGCTGGTGGTTTCAGGGTTTACCGATTTGTTGGACGGATTTATTGCTCGTCGGTTTGGCCAGATTTCCGATTTCGGGAAAATTCTTGACCCTTTGGCGGATAAATTGACCACAGCGGCGGTGGTGTTTGCTTTGGTGTTGCGCCATCCTCAGATCTGGTTGGTCTTGGCTGTGTTGGTGGCAAAAGAATTGCTTATGATGGTGGGCTCTTACGCCCTCATTAAAAAAGGTTCCCGCCCGGCAGAAGCCAAACTCTTCGGGAAACTTTCCACCGCCTTTTTATATTTACTCTTGTTTTTAATTATGTTGTCCGACGTGATTGCCGGGATCACAGGGAACCCCTTCCTATCGGTTTTAGCCATCTGGATTTTGTCGGGCATCAGTTGTGTGCTGATGTTTTGTGCTGTGGCCCAGTATACTCATATTTATAAATGCATTACCAACGGCACTTACAACATTCAGACCGAACAATTTGAAGGAGAAATTTCCAAATGACACCCAAACTTTGCAGCCGATGCAAAAAAAGACCGGCAGTGATCTTTATTACCAGAATGGAAGGGGAGCAATCCTTTCCTGAAAGCCTTTGCTTACAATGTGCAAAAGAATTGAATATTAAACCGGTTACCGACCTGCTGGATAAAATGAATCTGTCGGATGAAGATATTGAAGCCGCCACCGAAGAAATGACCCACATGATGGAAATGTTTGGGGGAGACGAGGAAGACGGCGAAGGGTTTATGCCCGGCGGTGCCGCTACCTTTCCCTTTATGCAGGAAATGTTCGGTGGGGAAAAGAGTGGGGATGAGAACACCCCCGAAAAAGCCCAAGAACCTGCCGAGAAAAACGGCAAAAAGGCTAAAAACCCTAACAATAAAAAAAGAAAACATCTGAATGCCTATTGCACCGATTTGACCCAGAAAGCCAAGGACGGTTTGTTGGATCGTATCGTAGGCAGAGATCGGGAATTGTACCGTGTGATTCAAATCCTTTCCCGTCGCAGTAAAAACAATCCTTGCCTGATCGGGGAACCCGGGGTGGGGAAAACCGCCATTGCCGAAGGGTTGGCTTTGAAAATTGCCGCGGGGGACGTTCCTTCCAAATTGATGGATAAAGAAATTCATTTGTTGGATATGACCGCCCTGGTGGCAGGTACCCAATTCCGCGGACAGTTTGAAAACCGCATCAAGGGTTTGATTGATGAAGTCAAAGCCCAAGGCAACATTATTTTGTTTATTGACGAAGTTCATTCTTTGGTGGGCACCGGGGACAGTGAAGGTTCCATGAATGCCGCCAATATTTTAAAACCTGCCCTTTCCCGTGGGGAAGTTCAGGTGATTGGGGCGACCACCTTTAATGAATATCGGAAACACATAGAAAAAGACAGTGCCCTGGAACGCCGTTTCCAACCGGTGAAGGTAGAAGAACCCTCGGTGGAAGAAACGGTGGAAGTGCTGAAAGGCATTCGGGAATACTACGAAGCCTTCCATAAAGTAACGGTGTCTGACCGTATGATCACCCAGGCAGTGCAGTTGTCTGAACGGTATATTAACGACCGCTTTTTGCCCGACAAAGCCATTGACCTGTTGGATGAAGCTTGTGCTTGTGCCGCCTTGCGGAACAAAGAGGCTGACCGTTTGTATGTTTTAGAAAAAGAACTGGCAACCCTTCAGGGTCAACTGGAAGAATTGGGGCAACCCCAAGGGGAAGACGGGGAAATTGACTACGAACAACTTGCTAACGTGAAATTCCAACTTTCCCAAAAGGAAGCCCAGCATCAGGAATTGCTTCCCAAAGCAAAAGAAGGGAAAGTTACCGAAGACGATCTGGCAAGGGTTATTGAATTGTGGACGGGGATTCCCGCCGCCAAGGTGAAAGAAAGCGATCTGCAAAAACTTGCCAACCTGGAAGATCGTTTGAAAGAAAAAATCATCGGTCAGGAGGAAGCCATTTCTTTGGTTTCCATGGCTGTGCGCCGTTCCCGTGTGCAGATCAGCCCCCGCCGCCGTCCCGCATCCTTTATTTTTGCAGGGCCCACAGGGGTTGGGAAAACCGAATTGGTGAAGGTTCTGGCAAATGAACTGTTCAATTCTCCCGAAACCCTGATTCGGCTGGATATGTCGGAATTTATGGAAAAACATTCGGTATCCCGCATTATCGGGGCGCCTCCGGGATACGTTGGTTATGACGAAGCAGGGCAGTTGACCGAAAAGGTTCGTCGGAAACCTTACAGCGTTTTGCTGTTTGATGAAATTGAAAAAGCTCATCCCGACGTAATGAATATTTTATTGCAAATTCTGGACGACGGGCGGATTACCGATGCCGGCGGAAGAACGGTGAATTTTGAAAACACCATTCTGGTAATGACCACCAATGCAGGCAGTAACACAGGCAGTTCCTTGGGCTTCGGGAAAGACCAGAAGGCTTTGTCTTCTGAAAAAACCCACAAGGCATTGCGGGAATTTTTACGGCCTGAATTTATCGGCCGTGTGGATGAAGTGGTTTGCTTCGGCCAGTTGTCACAGGATGATTTCAGCCAAATTGCCGTACTGATGTTACAGGAATTGCAGGGCTCTTTGGAAGAAAAGGGGTATTCCTTTACCTGGGATGATAAAACCCCTGCCTTCCTGGCAGAAAAAGCCTACGGGCAAAACCGCGGGGCGCGGGATCTGCGGAACACCGTGCGCCGTTTGGCAGAAGATAAAATCGCCCAGGCACTCATTGCCCATGCCGACAAAACCGTCAGCGGGTTTGTGCTGAAGGAAAATGAATTAACCGTATTATTTTAGTTGTTAAGGGGATATGACATCATGGCAAATGTATTTGAAAATTACGAATCCAATGTTCGTTCCTATTGCCGCAGTTTTCCCACGGTGTTTGAACAGGCAAAAGGTTGCCTTCTTACCGATAAAGACGGGAAAACCTACGTGGACTTTTTCAGCGGTGCAGGGGGCGTAAACTACGGGCATAATCATCCCTATATTAAAGAACAGGTAATTTCCTATTTGCAGTCAGATGGGATCATTCACGCCTTGGATATGTATACCGGCCCCAAGCAAGATTTTATTGCCTGTTTCCAGGAAACCATTTTAAAACCCAGAGGATTTGATTATAAGATCCAATTCACAGGCCCCACCGGCACCAACGCGGTGGAAGCGGCTTTGAAATTGGCAAGAAAGGTCACAGGACGGCAGAATGTTTTTGCCTTGATGGGGGCATTCCACGGCATGACCATGGGGTCTTTGGCATTGACCACCGACCGTTCTTCCCGGGAAGGGGCAGGGGTTGCTTTGCAAAACGTAACCCACATTCCCGCTCCCTATATGTTTGACGGGTTGGATACCCTGGCTTACATGGAAACCTTGATTACCGATGACCATTCCGGGGTGGAAAAACCTGCCGCCGTCATTCTGGAAGCAGTACAGGCCGACGGGGGGATTTATCCCTTCTCGGTGGAATATCTGCAAGGTCTGCGGGCACTGTGTGACCGCCACGACATTTTGCTGATTGCCGATGATATTCAGGCCGGTTGCGGACGAAGCGGGAACTTCTTCTCCTTTGAACGGGCAGGCATTGTGCCTGACATGGTCACTGTTTCCAAATCCATCGGGGGTATGGGCATGCCCATGGCATTGCTTCTCATGAAACCCCAACTGGATATCTGGCAACCCGGGGAACACACCGGTACCTTCCGTGGCAACCAACTTTCCTTTGTTGCCGCACGGGCAGGGCTGGAAGTGTTTATACAAGAAGACGTTGCCTCTCAAGTGGCAGAAAAAGAACAACTGGTTCGTGAATTTTTACAAGCAGAAATTGAACCCTTGCATGATGGTATTACCACCCGTGGCATCGGGCTGATCTGGGGGGTTGACCTTTCCGCTTTGGGTGGAGATGCTCTTTCCAAACAAGTAATGCAAACCTGCTTTGCCAAGGGACTTGTGTTGGAACGGGTGGGGAGAGATAACGCCGTTTTGAAGCTCATGCCTCCCCTTACTATTGAAAAAGAAAATCTTCTGAAAGGCCTGACCATTTTAAAAGATGTGTTGGCTGATATTGTGAAGGAGTAATTTTTATGAAAAAATTTCTTTGCCTTTGTCTTGTAATGGGTCTTATGTTAGCTCTTGGCGGTTGCGGGGAGTCCCAAACCAATTCCCCCTCCACCAATGCCACTTCTTCAGAAAACCATCGGGGGGATAATCCCTCTTTGGACACCACCAACAAGGAAGAAATCAAAGAAAATCAACAGTTGACTGCTGTGGGCATGCCTCCCTTGGCAGAAAACCTGCAACTGATGTATCAAGGGGCAGAAGAAATGGCTCGCGCCTTTACCCTTTGCTCTTTTCAGACCGATGCTTCCCAAACCATCACCATTGACGGTATGGATTATAATCCTATCATTGATTCCCGCTTTAATACCTACACGAAACTGGAAGCCTATCTTGCTCAATATTTCACCCAAGAGTTTATTGAGGAACAGTTGCTCAGCAAAGACAGTTGTGTGAAAAAAGCCGAGGATGACGTGGCGGCGGTAATTGCCGCTTCGGGCGCGGAAGATGCTTTGTATGCCGGTCACGTTTTCAGAATTGACAGCAAAACCGACAAGGAAATCCGTTTCACCGCAACGGTGTATTTTTCGGAAGAACCCTATCTGGAAGCCTATTTCTTCACCACCCCCGATGACCCTTCGGATTTTACCACCAAAGAATTTGCTTTCCAACTGGATTACACCGAAAAGGGTTGGCGGTATTCCCAATTCCCCTTCTTGCGTGGGTAAAATTTTCCTTGCAAATTTCCGCCATTTATGGTATAGTGTTGAGCAATGAAAGTGAGGACTTTTTTATGGAGTCGGACGACGGTAACAGTACCAATTTGATTGTGAAACAATAAAACAAAGCATACTTGCTTACCTTTGGTGAGCGGGTATGCTTTTGTGTATTTTATGGAGATATTTAAGGAGATTTTTATGAATCTGGTAACCTATATTTTGATCATGGGCGTGCTTATTCTCATGTCAGCCTATTTTTCCGCCACCGAAACGGCGTTTTCCTGTCTCAACAAAACCCGTTTGAAAACCCTGGCGGAAAAGGGCAGTAAAAAAGCAGCACTGGCGGTTTCCCTTTCGGAAAAGTATGACAGGTTGTTGTCTACCATTCTCATTGGGAATAATATTGTAAATATTGCTTTGGCTTCTATTGGCACTATGTTGTTTATGAAACTCATTGAAGATGCCGACCTGGCGGCAACCGTTTCCACCGCAGTGGTAACGGTGGTGGTTCTGATTTTCGGGGAAATTTCTCCTAAAAGCATTGCCAAAGATGCCCCCGAACGGTTTGCCATGTTTTCTGCTCCCATTCTTCGGGTGTTGATATGGCTTCTTTCTCCCTTGAATGTTTTGTTCGGACTTTGGAAGAAACTGTTGTCGTTGTTGATCAAGGTGGAAGACAAAGAAAAAATGTCCCAGGAAGAACTGCTTATGCTGGTGGAAGAGGTTGAACAAGAAGGCGCCATCGATACCGACGAAGGGGACTTGATTCGCAATGCCATTGAATTTACCGGACAAAAGGCGGAAGACATTTTAACCCATCGGGTGGACTTGGTGGGGGTCAGCCTGGAAGACAGCAAGGAAGAAATTGCCAAGGTGTTTTTCGACAGTCGTTTTTCCCGTTTGCCGGTTTATGACCAAACCATTGATAAGATCGTAGGCATACTTCACATGAAGGATTTCTTCACTCAGGACGGTATTTCTTCTGCTCCCATAACCGAATTGATGACCGAACCTTTGTACATTCAGGAATCCTTGATGATTGACGATTTGTTGAAGGAATTCCAGAAAAACAAAAACCATATTGCCGTGGTGGTGGACGAATACGGCGGTACCGTGGGGATTGTTACCATGGAAGATATTTTCGAAGAATTGGTTGGTGAAATCTGGGACGAACACGACGAAGTGGTGGAAGAATTTCATCAGCTGGACGATACAACATACCTGGTGGATTGTTCGGTGGATTTTGAAGACTTTGCCGAATTTTTCGGCATCGAAGACCAGACCGATAACCGCTCGGTAGGCGGCTGGGTCATGGAAAAACTGGATAAGATCCCCGAGCTGCAGGATACCTTTACCTTTGATAATTTAACGGTGGTCATCACCGAAATAGACTCTCATCGGGCAACCTATATTCAGGTAACGGTGGTGCCTGCCCAAGAACCGTTGGAAGAGGAATAACAGGAGGGAACCATGTCGGTTTTATATTGGTTGGAAAATTTGCGGTGTCCTGTTCTGGACGGACTCTTTTCCTTGATCACCTTGTTCGGGGAAGAAACCTTGGTTGTGGTCATCGCTATGATCATGTTTTGGTGTTTTGATAAAAAACAAGGTTATTTTCTGTTCTTTGTGAGTTTTTTCGGAACCATTCTGAATTTGTTTTTAAAATCCTGGTTCCGTGTGCCCCGCCCTTGGGTGAAAGACCCGGATTTCACTGTGGTGGAATCTGCCAAAGAAGGGGCAACGGGGTATTCTTTCCCCAGCGGTCATACCCAAAGTTCGGTTCTGTTGTATAGCGGACTTGCCCGCTGGAATAAACAAACCTGGATTCGGGTGGTGGGAATCGTTCTTTGTATTCTGGTGCCTTTCTCCCGCTTGTATCTGGGGGTTCACACCCCCTTGGACGTGCTGGTATCTGCCGCCATTTCCTTATCCCTGGTGTTTGTGGGAAGCCCTCTTTTCCAAAAGGTTGCCGATAAGAAGGGAACAATGTATACCCTTTTAGGCTTCTTGCTCGCTTGCAACGTAGGGCTGTTGCTGTTTTTAGAATATTACTCCTTCCCGGCGGCAGAAGCCAACAGTGAAGTGTTGGGGCATATCATTGAAAATGCCTATACCTTGCTGGGTTGCATTGCAGGATTGATCGTGGTATATATTGCCGACGTTCACGGTTCCCGTTTTTCCCCCGAAGGGGTTTGGTGGGTGCAGCTCATCAAAGTAGCAGGGGGTCTGTTGTTGGTGCTGGCGGCAAAGGAATTGCCCAAAGCCCCTTTGGAAGCCTTATTTAACGGCGGCATGGCTGCCCGTGTTATCCGCTACTTTTTACTGGTGGTGGTTGGGGGGGCTCTTTGGCCCTTTACCTTCCGTTTCTGGAATCAACTGGCACAAAAGAAAAAATGATAAAAATCCCGCAATACTCACGTATTACGGGATTTTTTCATGCAGTATACAGGGAAAAGATGCACTTAAAACCGATTCTTCCTTGGGGAGCGTTGCCCAAAGATTATCTTTGAGAAACGTATTCTTTTAATTTACCTTGATAGATGGGGGAGTGGGGTAATTCCAAAAAATGAATGGGTTTGGTGATGGGACGTAACCGTTCTGATCCTTCCACCTGGGACAGTTGCAGCATTTCTTTCACAAATTCCGAGCAGTAGTAATAATTTTCCCGTTTGCGGTGAATACGAAACAATGCCAGACAAAGACCTTGCAGGTTATAGTGATACTGTTGGGGGTGTTTCAGCATGGTGTGGATACGTTGCTGAAGTTTTACGTAGTTTTCTTTGCTGACCGATACCTTTAATATCATGGCGTTGGTGTTTTGAAAGCGAAGAAAGGTTCCGAAATATTTGGACTCCCTGACAAAACCGCCTCGGAAGGGGTTGTAGGGATGCAACCGCCCGAAGGAATACATTTTTTCCAAATCGGAAGATAGACTCAGAGAGGCATGGTTGTAGTCCGAGCGGGTGATGACCTTTAATATACGGGACAGTACAGTACCCGTTTGGCTGATTATAATATAAATGAATCGGGTATCCTCCATAAACAATCCCCCTTTTTCCTGACGTCTGTTTTCAGTATACAGGAAAAGAGGGGGATTTGTCAAATTTTCAGGAAATCAGGAATACATGCCACAGGCTGCCATAAAGGAATACAGTTGTTCCCCGTGATTTTGCTCTTCCTTCTGAATGTGTGCCAGGGTATCCCGCAGGGTGGGATTGGAGCACTCAAAAATGCCAATGTTGTAGCCTCCCGAAACGTGCTTTTCCATGGCAAGCATATCCTGGCATAACAGTTTGTCGTCATCGCGATCTTCTTGCTTATCGTAGGAAACCTGCTCATTAAAAACCGCCTGTGTTGCCGAAGGGGCGGGTTGCATGGTGGGTTGATTGCCTTGTAAAAGTTGATTGATGGTGTCCAGATGGGATTGTTCCCCTTGCGCCAGGGTGGAAAACATATTTTTCAAGGCGGGGCTTTTGGCGGCGGTGGCGTATTTGGTGTATTTTTGAATACACAACTGTTCCTGGGATTTGAATTCGTTTAAATATTGGGTTTCTTTTTGGGTCAGGGTCATTTTACTCATCCTTTCTCAACAATGTATTGGTAGTATATGCCATGAAGAAGGGATTATACAAAAGACAACTCCTTGGGATTTCCCCTGAAAAAGTTACAAAAAAAGAATGATGAGCCGTATTTGCCCATAAAATGAAATAGAAAAGGTTACAAAATCGGTTTACATAATGTTTTCAATTTCGAAGAAAATTGTTCAAAATACATAAAAAGTTGTTTATAACAAACCAAAAATGCATAAATAAGATAGAAAAAACGGCAAAAAGGTTGCAATTTTGTAACTTTTAGGTATAATAGTTACAAAGGTTACAAATTGTAACCTTTTGATTTTGATAATGGCACGTAAACATAAGTGCAAAAACTTTTTGCACTTATTTGCCCTTTTTTCACCGCTTGACGTATTGCATACGCCTATCGGGTGAAAAAAAGGTCATTCTGCACCATTCTCAAAAATCAAATATTAATCAGAGCAAATGTCCCCTTTTTTGAGAGGAGTTTCTTTTATTTATGTTTTCTTTTATGAGTACAGTATGGGCTGCTGTGATGCAGTTGGGAAGTCAAGTGGCTTCTCTGGTATATGCAGGTCTGCTGTTGATTTTCCAACCCATTGTGAAGTTGGTTATGCGGGCTGTTCGTAAAGGCAACCGTGTAGCGGCTTCGGTGGTGTTTGTTGCCAAACGCTTTGTGTACGTTGCCAAACGCTTTGGGTACAAACGGGCGGTTCGTCTGGCGGCTTATCGTTTGGAACAATGGGCGCTCACTTATGGTCCCCGGGTGAAAAAAGGTTGCATCCGCTTTGCTCCCATGGCTTTGGCTGTGGTGATTATGGTGGTTGCCATTCAAGGGTGGACCGATTTTACTCTGGCTTACGAAGTGAATTACGACGGAAATAACATTGGTTACGTTGCCAGCGAAACGGTTGTGGAAGATGCCTGCCGTTTGGTGAAAAACCGTGTTGTGGAAGAAGATTTCAACGCTAAAAACGTTACCTATTCTTTGACCGTGGTTTCCACCGGTGCCGTAAATGATGCGGATGAAATTTGTGATAACATCATTTCGGTTTCCGAAGAAATTGAAACCGCTATGGGTCTTTATATTGACGGGGAACTGATCGTTGTTTGTCGGGATGCGGCCATGATTGAAGCCTCGGTTGCCAAAGTGGTTGCCGATTATTCCAAACAAACCGGCAAAGAAGCCGTTTCTTTCGCCAATGCCATCGACTATATTGGTGGGGTATATCCTGCCCATCTTATTCAGGATACCGTTAGCAGTGAAGAACTTGCCAAGGTTTTAACTGTGATGAAAACCGCCACCGAAACCTATACCGAAGAAATCCCCTTTGAAGTGAATGAAATCAAAGATTCTTCCCGTTACATCGGCTATCGCCGTGTGGTACAGGAAGGGGTTGAAGGCAAACGTCAGGTAACTGCCGACGTTTCTTACGTAAACGGTAAAGAAGTAAGCCGAGTGGTTACTGCCCAAACCGTTGTGAAAGAACCGATTACCCAAACCGTCATGGTTGGCAGCAAACCTTATTCCAAAGCTTCCAACACCGACACAGGCACCGCTTTGTTCTGGCCTGTGGCAGGAACCGATGAATCGGACGTTTCTGCTTATTACGGGGACAATCGGAACCATAAAGCCACCGTTGACATTTTAGCCCCCAACGGCACTCCTATTTACGCCGCTGAAGACGGTACCGTTTCTTACGTGGGTTGGGAGTCGGGTTACGGCTATTATTGTGTGATTGAACATGCCGGCGGACTTTCCACCCTGTATTCCCATTGCAGTACCATTGCTGTGACCAAAGGCCAAACCGTGAGCCGTGGGGACCATATTGCCGCTGTGGGCATCACCGGTCGTGCCAGCGCTTACCACTTGCATTTTGAGATCCGTGTCAACGGGGTTGCCATTGACGGTCGCGCCTATTTGGGTCTTGATTGATAAAAAAATGAACAACATTTCGCTTTCTGCGGGTGTTTTTCGGGAAAAGATATTTACAAGCACTCTTATTTGTGATAGAATAAGGGTGCTTTATTTTATTTTTGGAAAAGGATGAACCATAATGGGCATGAATCTTGCGGAAAAAATTATCAAGGCACACTTGGTAAGCGGTGAAATGGTTGCAGGGCAAGACATTGGCTTGCGTATTGACCAAACCCTTACTCAGGATGCCACAGGAACCATGGCATATTTGGAATTTGAAGCCATGGGAGTACCTCGTGTAAAAACCGAAAAATCGGTTGCTTATATTGACCATAACACCTTGCAGAACGGCTTTGAAAATGCCGACGACCACCGTTTTATCCGTACGGTGTGTAAAAAACACGGCATTTATTATTCCCGTCCCGGGAACGGCATTTGCCATCAAGTGCATTTGGAACGCTTCGGTATTCCCGGCAAAACCTTAATCGGGTCTGACAGCCACACCCCCACCGGCGGTGGCATCGGTATGCTTGCCATGGGTGCCGGCGGGATGGACGTTGCCGTTGCCATGGGTGGCGGTACCTATTACATTCCCATGCCCAAGGTTTTAAAAGTCAATTTAACCGGGAAACTTCGTCCCTTTGTTGCCGCTAAAGATATTATTCTGGAAGTGCTTCGCCGTCTTTCGGTAAAAGGCGGGGTGGGCAGAGTGATTGAATACGGCGGGGAAGGGGTTGCGACCCTTTCGGTGCCGGAACGTGCTACCATTACCAACATGGGGGCTGAACTGGGTGCCACCACCTCTATTTTCCCTTCGGATGAAATCACCCGTGCTTTCCTGAAAGCCCAGGACCGTGAAGAAGATTACGTTCCTCTGGCTCCCGATGCGGATGCCACTTACGAAATGGTTATCGACATTGACCTGTCTACCCTGGAACCTGCCGCCGCCATGCCCCACAGCCCCGATGCTGTGCAATCGGTGTCTGCCTTGGCAGGGCTTCCTGTGGACCAGGTTTGCATTGGTTCTTGCACCAACTCCTCCCTGCAGGATATGATGAAGGTTGCCGCCATTTTGCGGGGGAAAACCGTTGCTCCCACTGTGAGCTTAACCATTTCTCCCGGTTCCCGCCAGGTGTTTAACATGATGGCCATGAACGGCGCTTTGGCAGATATCATTGCCGCAGGGGGCCGTGTGCTGGAATGTGCTTGCGGACCTTGCATTGGTATGGGGCAATCTCCCAACTCCGCCGGGATCTCCTTGCGGACTTTCAACCGCAACTTTGAAGGACGTAGCGGTACTGCCGATGCCAAAGTATTTTTGGTCAGCCCCGAAACCGCCGCCGCTTCGGCATTGACAGGGGTTCTTACCGACCCCACCACCCTGGAACCCATCGAAGAATTTGTCATGCCCTCTCGGTTCCTGATTAACGACAATATGATCGATCCCCCTGCTTCTGTGGAAGAAATGGACAGTGTGGAAGTATTGCGGGGTCCCAACATTAAAGAATTCCCCGTTTCCCATGCCTTGGAAGAAACCATTGAAAAACCTGCCGTATTGAAGGTTGGGGATAACATTACCACCGACCATATCATGCCTGCAGGGGCAAAGATCTTGCCTTACCGTTCCAACATTCCTCATCTTTCCCAATATTGCTTCGGGGTTTGCGACACCACCTTCCCTGCCCGTTGTAAAGAAGTAGGCGGCGGCTTTGTGATTGGTGGTGAAAACTACGGTCAAGGTTCTTCCCGGGAACACGCGGCTTTGGTTCCCTTGTATTTAGGGGTTCGGGCTGTTATTGTAAAATCCTTTGCCCGTATCCATTGTGCCAACTTGGTAAACGCAGGGATTCTGCCCCTGGTATTTGAAAATCCTGCCGATTATGACACCATTGACCAAGGAGATATCCTGGCTTTGGAAGGCATTGCCGATGCTTTGAAAAACGGTGGCAAAATTACCCTGGTAAATAAAACCAAAAACAAGGAAATCACCCTGACTTGCCAGGCATCTGATCGTCAACGGGATATGCTGTTGGCAGGCGGTCTGCTGAACTATACCAGAGAGAATGCATAATTCTGACATCAATTAAGGAGAATACAATCATGGAACAAAAAGTACAGGAAGCCGTTTCCAAGTTTGAAGCAGTTGTAAGAGAACAACTTGCCCGTGTGGAACGGATGAAACAACAAAAAGAATTTTTGGATTATAACACCTTGGATACTTTGATTATTGGCATTTGCGGCGGGGACGGTATCGGCCCTGTGATTACCCAGGAAGCCGAACGGGTGCTTCGTTTCTTATTAAAAGATGAAGTGGAAGCAGGCAAAGTGGTTTTCAAAGAAATCGACGGATTGACCATTGAAAACCGTGTGGCTGTGATGAAAGCCATTCCCGATGACGTTTTGGCAGAATTGAAAGAATGCCACGTGATTTTGAAAGGCCCCACCACCACCCCTCGTGCAGGGGATCCCTGGCCCAATATTGAAAGTGCCAACGTTGCCATGCGGAAAGAATTGGATCTTTTTGCCAACGTGCGTCCTGTAAAAGTACCCGAAGAAGGCATTGATTGGACCTTCTTCCGTGAAAATACCGAAGGTGGCTACGCTGTTGGCTCCAAAGGGGTTCACGTAACCGACGATTTGGCAGTGGACTTTACCGTAACCACCACCGAAGGCACCGATCGTATTGCCCGTCTTGCCTATGAATATGCCAAAAATAACAAGAAAAATCGGGTATCTATCATCACCAAAGCCAACGTCATTAAAACCACCGACGGCAAGTTCCTGAAACTCTGCCAGGAAGTGGGCAAAGAATATCCCGAAATCACCACCGACGACTGGTACATTGACATTACCACCGCCAAATTGATTGACAAAAAACGCCGTACCGATTTCCAAGTGTTCGTGTTGCCCAACTTGTATGGGGACATCATTACCGACGAAGCCGCTGAATTCCAAGGGGGCGTTGGTACTGCCGGTAGTGGGAACATCGGCAAACGCTATGCCATGTTTGAAGCCATTCACGGTTCTGCTCCCCGTATGGTGGCAGAAGGTCGTGACAAATATGCCGACCCCTGTTCCATGCTTCGGGCTACTGTGATGCTCCTTTCCCACGTGGGTCGTCAAGAACAAGCAGATTTGCTGGAACAAGCTTTGGATATTTGTATGTTCAAAGAAAAGAAATTAACCATTACCGGCCGTGACACCGGTTGCACCTGCAACGAGTTTGGTGATTACGTCATGGAAACGGTGGAAAAACTTTCTCAAAAATAAACAAGAGGAGGAACTCCCATGGTGAAAGAAGAAATTCCCGTAGCGGTAATCAAACGGCTTCCCCGCTATTACCGTTTTTTGGAAGAATTAAAACAAAAGGGAATTGTGCGCATTTCTTCCCGCGAACTTTCCGAGCGTTTGGGGCTTACCGCCTCTCAGATCCGTCAGGACTTTAACCGTTACGGCGGATTCGGTCATCAAGGATACGGCTACAACGTGGAGCAACTTCACGCAGAGATCGGCGCTATTTTAGGGCTGAATAACCGTCATACTGCTATTTTGATTGGGGCAGGGAATTTAGGGCGTGCTGTGGCAAACCATATTTTCTTTGAGTCCCGGGGGTTTGAACTGGTGGGGATTTTCGACCGTAAAGAATCCTTGACCGGGCAAATGATTAAAGAAATTCCCATTCGCCACATCAACGGTCTGGATGAATTCTGTCGGGAAAATCTGCCCAAGGTGGCGGTGCTTTGTCTGCCCGAGGAAGAAGCCAAACGGTTGACCCCTCAACTGATTAGTTTGGGAATCAAGGCGTTCTGGAA
Source organism: Acutalibacteraceae bacterium (assembly GCA_045593325.1). Taxonomy (GTDB): domain Bacteria; phylum Bacillota; class Clostridia; order Oscillospirales; family Acutalibacteraceae; genus UMGS1484. The sequence continues at coordinate 86,371 of JAZNWL010000049.1, forward strand.
TTTTAGTTCCTACGATATTGCCATGGATTACCCCGAAGCAAAGGTGGAAAACGTTCATATCGGGGATCGGTTGATGACCCTTTGTTATAAAATTTCGCAAGAATAACGGGGGACAGGGATGAAACAAATTTTTAATACCGACGTTTTGCAGGTGCAACCCTGCCAAACGGGATTTATCTTTGTGCAAAAACAAGAGGAAGAAGAAAAGGCAGTTGTTACCTATAAAATGCTGGACTTTGAACGGTCTTCCTTTAACCCCGTAACCCGTAACGTGTACCTTCTTGCCAAGTTCGGCAACCGTTTTGAACAGTTTGAGGAAAATCCCGAGGAGTTTTTGAATATGAAGACCCTCTTTTTCCCGGAACGGTACGTGATGGTGTGCGATGCTCAGGGCCTGGCTTCTCTTTACACCGGGGACGGTGTCCTTCGGTATCAACGGTCTTTGGATTTCGATGGGGAAGTGCCCTACGATTTTGTGCTGGGGGATAACTGCTTTTGGGCTTCCTACCCGGAAAACGGCGCGGTGATTCGGTACAGTTTGCATAACTTGCGCCGTGAACTGCGTATTGGTGGCGGCGCCAGCCGACTGCCTTCTCCCAAGGGCCTTTACTATCAACATGAAAAACTGTTGTTTTGCTCTCCCGCCGAGAAACAGGTGTTTGAAATGGACCCTGTTACCTTTGAACTGGCAAGTTATCATTCCTTTGATGAACCCGTCCATAACTACTATAAATATCATTCCCATGAAATCGTAGTGTTGGATTCGGGCATTTATAAGTTGTAATTTCAGAATTTATATAGAAAGAGTTGATGAAATGTCTACAACCAAAGATATTTCACAATATATCGGAAATCCTGAGCTGACTCCTTTTCTGATCGGAATCGGTGGGGTTTCCATGTGTTCTCTTGCAAAAACGTTGTTTGCGGCGGGTTGCCCGGTAAAGGGTTCGGATTTTAAAGAATCCGAAACGGTTGGGCGTCTGCGGGAAGAAGGGATTCCCGTTACGGTTGGGCATAAGGCGGAGAATATTGTAGGCGTGGATTATATTATCCGTTCTGCCGCCATTCATGAGGACAATCCCGAAATTATCAGAGCAAGAGAACTGAATATTCCTGTGTTCGAGCGGGCAGAGGGTTGGGGTGCTGTGATGCAACAGTATACCCAAGCCGTTTGCGTGGCAGGAACCCACGGCAAAACCTCTACCACCTCTATGCTGACCCATGTTGCCCTTTCGGGGGAAACCGACCCTACGGTAATGATTGGGGGAGACCTTCCCATTTTAGGTTCGGGCTATCGGGTAGGGCAGAAAAAGGACTTGATTTTGCTGGAATCCTGTGAATATTGCAATTCCTTTTTGCATTTTTTCCCCACGGTGGCGGTGATTCTCAACGTGGAAGCCGACCACTTGGATTTCTTTAAAGATTTGGATGACGTGAAACGTTCTTTCCGGAAATTTGCCTTGCGCACCCCCGAAGATACCGGTATCGTGGTTGCCAATGCCGATGACTTTGACACCATGGATTGCCTGAAAGACCTGCCTCGAAAGGTGGTAACCTTTGGGGTGGAAAAGGATGCCCATTACCGTGGTGTGAACCTTTCCTACCATCGGGGAACCGTATCTTTCGACGTGGAAAAGAACGGTGCCTTTTTCCTGCACCTGCAGCTACTGGTGCCGGGAAAACATAATGTGCTTAATGCCTTGGCGGCGGTTGCCGCGGCAGACAGCGTAGGAATTTCCACCGATGCCATCGTGTCGGGGCTGGGGTCTTACGGTGGCGTTGGCCGTCGGTTTGAACTGAAAGGCACCTACGGCGGTGCTGTGATTTATGATGATTACGCTCATCACCCCGCCGAAATCAAGGCTTTGTTTGATGCGGTGGAACAAATGGAATTTGAACGGGTGCTGGTGGTGTTTCAACCCCATACCTATACCCGCACGGCGGCGTTTTTTGATGAGTTTGTCCAGCAACTGTCCCGTCCCGATATGGTGATTCTGGCAGAGATTTTTGCCGCCAGGGAACAAAATACCCTGGGGATTTCTTCTGCTGACCTGGCAGGGAAGATCGAGGGTGCCTATTATATTCCCGATTTTGAGGAAATTGTTCGATTCCTGAAAAGCGTTGCCCGTCCCGGGGATTGTATTATCACTGTGGGAGCAGGGGAACTGAATCGGGTTTCCGCCGCCCTTGCCAAAGAAAAGGAAGAACCCAAACACCGGGACCCCTTTGATTACGGCGTGGAAGACGGAGGCTTGCGGGACGTTGCGCAAATTAAAATTTTGATTTGCTATTTGTTGCAAACGGTGGGGGGCAGTTTGCCCCGCCATTTGCTGGACCAGGCGTTGCAAAGTGACGGACTGTGCAGTTTCTGGAATATTTCCACTGCTCTTTCCCAACTATTGGAAAAAGAAATGATTGCACAGCAGAATACCCACGGCCAGGTGGGATACACCGTGACGAAACAAGGGAAAGCCTGTGCGGGGGAATTGGAAACCGCCATTCCTTTGGCTGTACGGGAACGGGCTGTGAAACGGGCGGCAGGTCTTCTTGCCAAAGCCAAAGCGGCTCATGAAAATAAAATTGAGATCCAAAAGGAACAAGGGCAGTACGTAATTTCCATGACCATTCCCGATGGGGACAGGGAATTGATGACCCTGCGGTTGGGTGTGGCAGACAGCCTGCAAGCCAACTATATTAAGGAAAAATTCCTGGAAAACCCCGGGAAGATCTATCAGGAAATTTTAAAAGCCTTTGACGTGGAATAAAGCAGTCTTTTTTGAAGATAAAATTAAATTCTTGTGAAAGAGAGTCGGACTCCTAGGGGTTGTATCCGTAAGGACACAACCCCAGTTTTATTCGCCTTTGGCGAGTTTTATTGCTTCGCAGTTATATTCGGTTTCCACCGAGTGATATTGCCTTCGGCAGTTTATAAGCGAATAAAATATCACTAAAACCGCAAGGTTTTAATATCACTTTTGTTTTATCAAAAATATCACTGTGAGACTTGTCTCACAATATCACTATTAAAATATTTTCTTTTGAGATAGTAAAAGCGGATGCGTAAAAATTCTACGCATCCGCTTAATTTGTCTCATACCGTAACAAGCAGGGAAAATGTACGGCACATTTTCCACTTGTTAGGCGAACCTAAAACCCTTTTCTAAACATATATCATCTATTCGATAAATAAGAATTTGTAGGTGAGATTATGATTATTTTAATTACAGGAGCATCGCATACAGGCAAAACTGCACTTGCTCAAAAACTGCTCGAAAAATATAAATATCCATATCTATCGATAGACCATCTGAAAATGGGTTTAATTCGTAGCGGTAATACAGAACTTACCCCCATGGATGATAAAGAATTGACCGAATACTTGTGGCCGATTGTTCGTGAAATGATAAAAACTGCTATTGAAAACACGCAGAACTTAATTGTCGAAGGTTGCTATATTCCATTCGATTGGCAGAAGGACTTTGAGCAGCAATATCTTGAACAGATTAAATACTATTGTTTGGTACTGAGTGAGAACTATATAAGAAATCATTATGCAGACATAAAGAAATATGCAAATGTCAT
>JAZNWL010000050.1:0-23487 GCA_045593325.1 Acutalibacteraceae bacterium
TCCGATTCGAACGGACGACCTGCTCATTACGAGTGAGCTGCTCTACCTGCTGAGCCACAGTAGCATATTCGTAGGACACTTTTATGCCCTACGGTATTATAGCAGTTGAAACAAAATCCGTCAAGAGTTTTTTACTCAAAGAACGGAGTGGTTAACCACAAACCTTTTTGCTTCAAATCGGAAATGGTTGCCTCATGTGCCGCCAAGGTATCATTATAATAAAATCCACCTTGAGAGTCGGTAACAAAATAGTAAGACTTCATGGTTTCATCGGGATACAAAGCCGCTTTCAGCGCCGCTTCGGTAACACTGCTCATGGGTCCCGGAGGCAATCCTTCCACCTTATATGTATTATAGATCCCGTTGCCATAGGGATAATACATGGTGGGGTCAGACTGCAAATATCTTGCTCCCACAGGCCAATGATTCAACCGATTATAAAAGATGGCGGAAACTTTGGGCATTTCATCAAAATACCCACAGGATTCCAATTCAATGACCGATGCCATGGTAATAATTTCGTGGGTGGTATACCCCATATCCTGTGCTTTTTGCCGAAGTTCAGGGGTGAATTTATTTTCCAGGTTGTCAATCATTTTTTGAAGCACCCGATGGGGGTCATCATTTAGATAGAACTGATAGGTGTCGGGGAACAAATACCCTTCTAAAGAATAATACATACCATCCACCTGGGGAATGGCTTCCACCAAGGGAGAATCAAAGGCGCCGTTCAAGGCTTCAGTACGAAGCTCTGTGTAAGAACAAACCCCTGCTTTATCCAAAATATTCAGGATTTGCTCAACGGTTTTCCCCGAAGGAATGGTAACGGTTACGTCTTCTGCCTTGGCGGGTTCTGCCAGAGACGACAGAATTTCACTATATCCCATTTTGGTGGTAAAATCGTGGGCGCCGTAGTTGATGTTGTCCCCTCTATCAGTAAGTTTGATATAAAGAAGGAACACGTGGCGGCTAATGAGCACGTCTTCCTCTTCCAGTTGCTGAGCAATTTGAGAAACGCTTGCCCCTTCTTCCACCATGATTTGCACCGAACGGGTATCCTGCCCCCGGATAAAATCTTTACCAATGCCTAAATAATCGCTGACCGCGAACAATCCCAGAACGGCAAGGGTTAAAGAAACAACACCAATGATGCAAAGCCACAAGGCTGTCACGGCACAGCCTTTTTTCTTGGCTTTCTTTTTTTTGGTGTTCTTGGGTGAAGGAGATATCACCTGGGGTTCTTCCTGAACTCTTTGAGGTTCGGCAACAGGTTCAGGTGCCGGCTGATTCTTTTCCAAGGAGGACAAGATGGCATCAATTTCAAAGTCATCGGAATATTGGTTTTGATTATTTTGTTCCATTGTCCTTTCCTCCTCGTTGAAGAAAATTTCTTTTCTTTTGGAATTTCAAATCAGTTCGGCGAATGAACCGTTCGGTTACCAACAATTCCACAGGTCGGTCAAACCGCCCGTGAATCAAACTGCCCCGCACACAGGAACTGTAACAAATCCCAACTGTTACCCCTGTGTACCCTGACAAAAACCGATCATAATACCCTTTGCCGTATCCCAAGCGATAGCCGAAATTATCGAAACAAAGCCCCGGAATAATGCAAAGTCCACCGGGGTCAGAGGGCAAAAGATTGGCAGGATCGGGTTTGGGTTCCAACACCCCAAAGGTGCCGGGTTCCAATTCTTCCAGCGAATGGATCTCATAAAACTCCATTTCTCTGGTGCCCGGGACACAACGAGGTACCCCCACCCGCTTACCGTCTGCCAACGCCCGCTGAATAAGTTGCTTGGTATCCACTTCAATGGCGGTGGACACATACACCAAAAGCAACGCAGCGGTGGCATATTGGTTCAACCGCAGTACCCGTTCTAAAACCTTTTGATCCAGTTCCATTTTATCCTGTGGTTTCAGTTTTTGACGAATACCACGATAGTGATTTCGTAAATTGGTTTTATATTCCCTGATATCTTTCATAACTTATACTTGCATGTCCTGTAATAATTTTTCTGCTACATCATTCCCTTTGAAATAGGAAATAACGGCACTGCCGAATGCCACGGCACAACCCGCACCCTTGGCGGTGATGACGGTTCCATCGGTAACAACTGCCGAAGATTGCATCGACGCCCCTTCACAGTCCTTTTCAAACCCGGGGAAGCAGGTGGCATTTTTGCCTTTTAGTAATCCCTTATGCCCCAGAATGGAGGGTGCAGCGCAAATGGCGCCCATCAACTTTCCGTTTGCATGGCAATAATCAATCATTTCCTGCACGATGGGACTTTTTTCCAAATTCAAAGTGCCGGGCATGCCACCGGGAAGAAGGATACCGTCCAGATTTGCCGTATCCACGTCTTTTGCCAAGCAATCGGCCTGTACGGCAATTTGGTGGGCACCCACCACGGTTTGATTCTCAACAGCAACTGTTTTTACTGCTATCCCCACCCGACGAAGCATGTCTACAGGAGCCAAAGCTTCCATTTCCTCAAATCCATCGGCTAAAAACACATATATCACAGCAATTTCTCCTTTACAACGTCCAGTACCTTGCCTGAAATTTCTTCAATGGATAAGGGTTCTCCCTCTTTACTGCAGTCAATGGAATACCATCCGTCCAACGTGATGGCAAAAACGGCAGCCTTATGGCAATCCCAAAGATATGCTACGTCTTTTTCGTGGATATCTTTCTTTTGCTCATCCCCATGATACCGACCCAACATGAGTTTTTGGGAAACTTCCACAGGCATATCCAAAAAGATGACCAAATCGGGTTTGGGAATACCGAATTTGTCATATTCCAAATCCCCTAACCAGTTGGCAAAATCCTCCCACTGGTTTTCAGGTAATTTGGTCATTTGATGTACCAGATTAGAGGTAACGTACCGATTGGCAATGACAATGCCGCCCTGTTCATAAAAGCGGCCCCAATCCTTTTTATAAGAGGCATAACGATCCACCGCATAAAAGGTGGAGGCGGCATAGGGACCAACCGAATCGGGAGTATCCCCAAATTCCCCTTGCAGATACATTTCTACCAATGCGCAAGAAGGCTGGCCGTAACACGGAAAGGACAGTTCTTTGGCAGTTAATCCCATGGCATTCAAGGTTTTGGTTAAAATGCCAGATTGAGTGTTTTTTCCGCTACCGTCTAATCCTTCAATCACAATCAGTTTTCCTTTTGACATGGTTTACGACTCCTTGTAACATTGTTTCAGGTATGCCAATTCTTTAGAAACCGTTTCAATCAATTCTTCATGGGAATTGACCGAATAAAAAGGCATTTGAATAATAGGTCCTTCAAAATTTGCTTTTTTCAAAAGTCCAAAAATCTCATGGTAATTGATCAGCCCTTCGTAGGCAGGTTTCCAGGCAAGATACCACCCCTTGGTGGAGTCGGTAACCCCTTCATTACGGAACCAGCCAACGTCTTTGGCTCCCATGGCAGAAAGATATTCTCCCAAAAGTTTCACCTGATACCAATATAACTCATACCCCTCCTGGCAAACGTTGTTGCCGGGGTCCATTTTCACCCCGATATATTGGGGGTCTAACCCTTTGATTCCTTCATAGACCGCAGTGGCACTATGGGGATAACACATACCATGTAACTGAATGATACATTGCAAGCCAGCCTTTTCCCCTGCCTGAGCGGCAAAGTAGGCTTGGCGACGAAACCGCTCTGCATACTGCCGAACGTCATCTTTGGGATTTTTGGCAACGTGTTGCAACCGAACTTGCGTAATGCCGTTGTGGGCAAAACACTTTAAAAGGTCCAACCCTTCCCCATCCCGTTCCAGGGAATCAAGGGAAATATCCGCACTGCCGTATTTTACCTCTAAGCCTGCTTGATTAGCGGCTTTTACAAAATCAGGTAACCGGGTTTTGACGGAATCTTTAGAAACCCAATAACCATCCCGAATCAAAGCGGTGGGACCGTCAAATCCGCAACGGGAAACCGCATCCATCAAAGCAGATAATTCAAACTGTTGAAAATCCTTAGGAAATAAATAATATTTCATAAAACAACACCTTTTTTTACCAACCAGACTGCTCTTTGTCTCTTGATTTGGATACAAGTCACATGCTATACTAACAGCATATTTTAATATATTTTACAATTTTCCCTTTCAAATGTCAACTATTGATTGCGAGGAGAAGCATAATGAATCAAGTTGAGATTGCTGCTTATTTACATCAAAATAAAAATCGCAAACCGGCTTTTCCCACGGGCATTACGAAAGAGTGCTATCTGGACATCATTGAGAAAACGGTAAGCTCTTATTCTGATGAACGTTTATGGGAATGGCTGAAACAAACCCAAAAAACCGGTATTCAAGAGCATGGTTTTATTCGTGTGGTTGCACTAATGGGGGTTCTGATTGCCAAAGATCGCATGCTTCACCGAAAAGATCTGTTTTTACAGATGATGACCTTTTGTTGTGACACCATGGCAAATGGAAAAGCCGGCAACGACTTTGGGGTAAAAGAAATTCTTTATACCATACGGGAAGTTAAAGGGACAGTACCTGCCCAACTATATGATCGTTGGCTTGCCGGAATGAGAGCCATTGATCCCTTGCAAAATTACAATTGCATTGCTAAAGATGATATCCATTGTCCCGGCAACTGGGCAGTATTTAACATGGCCGGCGAGGCTGTACGGTCCAATCTGGGATTATGCGATAATACCGACTATTTTAACCGACAGATCCCATCGCAACTGACACGGTTTGATGAATACGGATGCTATCGTGATCCCCATGAGCCGATCTTATACGACGTGATCACCCGAAATCAATTCAGCGTCATGTTGTTTGAGGGGTATGACGGACCCTATGCCGCCCAGATCGACCAACTGCTGAAAAAGGGCGAGATCTTTTCCTTGATGTCCCAAACCGCCTGCTTTGAACTTCCTTTCGGCGGACGAAGCAATCAGATGTTATTTAATGAATTTGCTCTTGCTACCTGCTTTGAATATGCTGCCCGTAGGTACAAGGCAAGCGATGACCAGGAACTTGCAGGGATGTTCAAGCGAGCCGCTCGTTTGGCCGCTTTGTCTGTCTTCCGTTGGATGGAACGATCGCCTGCCAAGCATGTAAAAAACAGTTTTCCCTGGAACAGTATTTTCGGTTCAGAAGGCTATGGCTATTACGACAAATATATGATCACCGTGGGATCCAACGCCTACATGGCCTATCAATTTGCCGATGAAACCATCGAAGAACGGATGTGCCCGGCAGAAATCGGCGGTTATACCTTAGAATCTTCTGCCCATTTTCACAAATTCTTTGCTGCGGGCGGCGGATATTCGCTGGAGTTTGAAACCTTGGGAGATTGGCGGTATGAGTCCACCGGTCTGGGGCAAATCCACAAAGCCGGTGTTCCCAGCGAAACCATGTTGTCACTGCCCTTTTCCCCTACTCCCGGTTTTTGTGTTACCGAAGATCGTTTTACCAGCTACGAAGAATTACAGTTGAATTGGGAAAACGTTCCCAAGTTAAAAAACCCATCGGCCTTTTCCATGTGTTCAGCAGTCATTGACCCAAAAGGCGAACCAATTGCCGTTTGTGATATCCCCTCCCAGCAGGTAACACATCGTTTGGATGTGGAAAAAGAAACTCCCGAGGAAGTGGTTTTCACCATTGAATATCATTCCGACGCATTGCCCTGCTCCTTACGGGAACAGTACACATTGAATCGGGACGGTGTTCATATTTGGATTTCGGCCGATCTGCCGGAGGGTCACGGGTTACAGTATCTGGTTCCCCTGATAATCACCGACGGCGAAGCAAAAGGACAAATATCCCAAACCGAAACTGCTCTTATCCTTTCCTATCGGAACCACCAAGCTGTGGTAACCCATAACGGAACTATTAACAACACAGGGAAGGATTATCGCAATCGAAACGGCATTTATCGGGGGTACCGAATCACCGCGAAGGAACAATCCCTGTCCCTGCACATTCAATTATCATAATTTTACAGAAAGAGAGAGACTCCGTGCAACATAAAGTTTTTTCTTACAAAACCTTAGAAGACGTGGCAACCAACCTCGCCGAGATTGGACAAACCCTTCGTCCCATTGATGACATTTCGATTTTATCCACCCCTGTCACCTTTGACAACATTACCATGGACAATCGTATTGCTTTTCAGGCAATGGAAGGGTGTGACGGGGAACGCTCCGGCGCACCTTCGGCGCTGACCCGCCGGCGGTACCGCCGATTTGCCGCTTCAGGCGCTGCTTTTCAATATATCGAAGCCTCTGCGGTAGATCCCGGCGGACGAGCTAACCCCCTACAATTGATGATCAACGATCAAACCGCTCCTGCCTTTGCAGAACTTGTGAAAGAAATACGAGCAGTGGCCAAAGAAAAAGGCGTATGTAATCCTTTCATTGCCATTCAATTGACCCATTCAGGTCGATATTCCAAAGATGCCAACAGCAATCCTGCACCAGTGGTAGCTTGGCCGGATCCCGAACGGGATCCCAAAGGCACTACTCCCATGGTGATCACCGACGAAGGATTGGATCAACTGGAAAACGTTTACGTCCATGCCGCAAAATTAGCCAAACAAGCAGGTATTAACTGTGTAGACATTAAATGCTGTCATGGGTATTTGCTCAACGAAATCACCGGTGCCCATCAGCGTCCCGGAAAATATGGCGGTAGTTTTGAAAACCGCACCCGTCTCATCAACAACATCACCCGTCGGATTCACGAAGAAGTGAACATCCCCATGATGGTGCGGTTGAACATTCACGACGAATACCCTATGCCTTATGGTTTTGGTGTGGATGCCACCGATTTTCGTATTCCCGATCTAAGTGAACCTAAAAAACTGGTAGATATTCTGATTGGTAACGGGGTTTCCATCATCGACTGTACCGCCGGAAATCCGTATTATAACCCCCATGTAAACCGTCCTTTTGACATGGCAGGGTATATCCCCCCAGTTAGTCAATTAGAGCAATTGATGAAACACCTTGATACAGTACGGCAAATCAAACAGCACAACCCCAATGCCATTTATATTGCCAGCATGTTCACCTGGTTGCGGCATTTCGCTCCCAATGTAGCCGCCGCCGCTATCAAGGCCGGTTGGTTTGACATGGCAGGCTTTGGACGGCAAAGTTTTGCTTATCCTGATTTCCCTCATGAATTGTTTGAATCCGGTAAAATGGACCCAAAAAAGTGTTGCATGGCTTGCAGCAAATGCACCGATTTGATGCGAACCGGTCACGGTACCGGCTGTGTTTTACGAGATGAATATTACACAAATTTGTACCGTTCCATTCCGGAAGAAAAGCGGCCAAAAAACACTACTCAGGTTCGTGAAAAAGTATAAAACAAGGAGTGTATTCCATGAAAACTGCTGTGATTACCGGTGCCTCCCGGGGGATCGGTTTAGCCATTGCCAAACAATTATTTCAAGACGGCTACCGCCTTGCTGTGATGGGCATTGCCGAACCCGCCGTTGCCATTCAAAACCTAACAGCCAACGGCATTGACAAAGATCACCTGTTCTATATGCAAGGGGACGTTGTCGATGCCCACTGCCGTGAAACCTTTGTCCGGGAAGTTTGCAACGTTTTCGGTAATATTGACGTTCTCATTAACAATGCAGGGGTTGCTCCTTTGACCCGAACCGATTTGCTGAACATGACCGAAGAAAGTTTCGATCGGGTCATCAGCATCAATTTAAAAGGCAATCTGGGTATGACCCAAGCGGTTGCCAAACAAATGATAAAACAACCCTTAAAGGGAAAACGAAAAGGGGTTATTATCAATATCTCCTCCTGCTCTGCCTACGCTTCCTCGGTAAACCGGGGAGAATACTGTGTTTCCAAGGCAGGGGTTGGCATGCTCACCAAACTCTTTGCCCACCGTTTAGCAGAAGAACACATTAACGTTTTTGAGGTGCGGCCGGGTATCATTGCCACCGACATGACGGCAGGCGTTACCGAAAAATATGAAAAACTCATTCATGAGGATCATATCCTTCCCATTGAACGATTTGGTCACCCCCAAGACGTGGCAAACGTTGTCAGCGTACTGTGTGATGAAAAACTCAGTTACTGCACAGGTGACGTTATCAATGTTGACGGCGGGTTCCACATTCCCCGTTTGTAAAAGGGTGATATCATGAAAAAACAGCTAATTGAGATTGCAGGGTATACCATTCCCATTTATTCCTGCAACACAGTGATTGCAGGAAGCGGTGCGGCAGGCTATAACGCCACCGATACCCTATATGATCTGGGGCAAACAGACGTTGCCATGGTTACCAACGGTGTCAACCGTGGCACTTCCCGCAACACGGGGTCTGATAAACAAACCTATTACAAACTTTCCCTTTCGGGAAATCACCCTGACAGCCCCTATTGCATGGCACAGGATTTATTTAACGGTGGCTGTGTTGACGGGGATATCGCCCTGTGTGAAGCCGCCCTTTCCACCCGATGTTTTTATAAACTTTGTTCTCTTGGAGTGGATTTTCCTAAAAACCAATACGGAGAATACGTAGGATACCAAACCGACCATGATTCCTCATGCCGTGCCACTTCGGCAGGGCCGTTGACCTCACGCATGATGACCGAACAGTTACAAAAACAGGTCAGTCAAAAAGGTATTCCCGTGTTTGACCATCACCAAATCATTGGAATATTAACCAACAAGCAAGAAGTACAGGGGCTATTGTGCTTCACCCCCAATGCTCCTCATAAATATGCTTTGTTCCATTGTAAAAATATTATTTATGCCACGGGCGGTCCGGCGGGACTATTTGCCGATTCGGTGTATCCCGAAAGCCAGATAGGAGCAACGGGAGTTGCCCTGGAAGCAGGCGTGGAGGGACGAAACCTCACCGAATGGCAATTTGGATTGGCTTCCGTTTCCCCTCGTTGGAACGTTTCGGGAACCTTTATGCAGGCTCTCCCCCGCTTTTATTCAGTGGACGAAACAGGTGCCCAGCAGGAATTTGTAACCGACCATTTTCATAACTACGCTCAAGCCCTTTCCTGTATTTTTAAAAAGGGATATCAGTGGCCCTTTAACGTTGGTAAAATTCAAGGGTCTTCCATCATTGATTTGTTGGTATACAGGGAAACGGTTGTGAAAAAACGTAAGGTCTATCTGGACTATACCAGAAATCCTTTGGATATTTCTTTGGATTGTTCCAACCTGGACAAAGAGTGTTTGGACTATTTAACCAATGCCGGTGCAACCTTCGGCACCCCTATCCAGCGACTCCGCCATATGAATGAACCCGCTTATCAACTGTATCTTGAAAAAGGGGTAGATTTAGAAAAAGAGCCTTTGGAGATCGCTGTTAGCGCACAGCACAACAATGGCGGTTTAGAAATTGACCATTGGTGGCAAAGCAACGTCAAAGGTCTTTTCCCTTGTGGTGAGGTTGCAGGCAGTCATGGCGTTTTCCGTCCCGGAGGGTCAGCCTTAAACGCTGGGCAAGTAGGGTCCACCCGCGCCGCTGAATATATTTCGGTAAAGAGGCAAGGTTCCCCTGGCGATATGAAATTATTCCTGGAAAACTGTCGTCGGCAAATCCTTGAAAAACTACAGTTGGCAGACCATACCCAAAATACTGTTGCCAATACAAAAGACCTGATTGCCGCTTTGCAAAAGGACATGAGCCGCGTGGCAGGTATTGTTCGGGATACAAACCAAATGGAAGAAGTTCTTACTTCTGTTCAAAACAAACGAAAAAATTTTCATGACGATGTTTCTGCTCATGACGCTCAAAACACAGCTGAACTGTATTACTACTACGATTTATTGATTTGTGCCCAAGCCTATTTAACAGCCATGATTCACTTTGCCAAAGAAGGCCTTAGCAGAAGTTCTTCCCTTTACCCCTGTGAAACCGGAGACTGTTCTTTGACCATTCCTTTTGTTTGCCAATATCGTTTGGAAAACAAGGAATTGACCCGCCTCGTTCAAAAAACCGTCTACGATCCGCAAACTAATAATTTCACTTGTACCTTCCGTGAAGTTCGCCCGCTCCCCAATGACCCCAACGTTTTTGAAACGGTGTGGCGATCCTATCGGGAAAACAAAAACATTTGGTAATCATAAATTGATTGCTTTTTTAAAACTCCTGTGATATACTATATACGTAAAGATTTTGTTCTCATAACAAAGTAGTTTCTGCGTTAGAAGTTCAAAGGCCATTACAACCATATCATACTCATATTATGTTTTCGGTTCGGTTCTTTGTGCTTTTGCCCAGAGAACCGATTTTTCTTATAAAGGAATGATGACCATGTATAATCCCAAATCCTTAAAAGCAGAAGAATTTATCAACCATCAAGAGATTTTAGACACCCTTGCCTATGCCGACCAAAACAAGGACAATTTTGAATTGATTGATTCCTTGATTAAAAAAGCCGCCACCGGGAAAGGGCTCACCCATCGGGAGGCCTCGGTGCTTCTGGCTTGTGACGACAAAGAACGCATCGAAACCATTTTTGCTCTAGCACGGCAAATCAAAAAAGATTTTTACGGCAACCGCATTGTCATGTTTGCTCCCTTATATCTTTCCAATTACTGTGTCAACGGCTGTACCTATTGCCCTTACCACATGCAAAACAAACACATAGCCCGTAAAAAGCTCACCCAGGAAGAAATTGTAAAAGAAGTGGTGGCCTTGCAGGATATGGGGCATAAACGCCTTGCTCTGGAGGCGGGTGAGCATCACACCATGAACCCCATTGAATACATTTTGGAAAGTATTCAAACCATCTACTCCATTCAACACAAAAACGGTGCCATTCGTCGGGTGAACGTAAACATTGCCGCTACCACTGTAGAAAATTATCGCAAACTGAAAGAGGCAGGCATTGGAACCTACATTTTGTTCCAGGAAACCTACCATAAAGAAAGTTATGAAAAATTACACCCCACAGGGCCTAAACATGATTATAACTACCATACCGAAGCCATGGACCGCGCCATGGAAGGCGGGATTGATGACGTTGGTTTAGGGGTGCTCTTTGGGCTGGAACTTTATCGCTATGAATTTGCAGGTCTACTTATGCACGCAGAACACCTGGAAGCAGTTCATGGCGTTGGCCCTCACACCATCAGCGTTCCCCGGTTAAAACGGGCAGATGACATTGATCCCGATGCTTTTGACAACGGTATCAGTGATGATATTTTCGCTAAACTCATTGCCCTGATTCGGATTTCGGTTCCCTATACCGGCATGATCATCTCTACCCGTGAAAACCAAGAAATGCGTGCCCGTGCTTTGGAACTGGGTGTTTCCCAAATCAGCGGGGCTTCCCGCACCAGCGTTGGCGGATACTGTGAACCCGAACCGGAAGACGAAAATTCCGAACAATTCGATGTTAGTGACAAACGTACCTTGGACGAGGTTGTAAACTGGTTGATGGAACTGGGCTTTATCCCCTCTTTCTGTACCGCTTGTTATCGGGAAGGCAGAACCGGCGACCGTTTTATGAGCCTGTTAAAAGCAGGTGAAATTCAAAACTGTTGTCATCCCAATGCCTTGATGACCTTACAGGAATTCTTGTGTGACTATGCTTCTCCCAAGACAAAAGAACTGGGCGAAAAAGTTATTAAACAAGAACTTATGAATGTTCCCAAAGAAAAGGTACGGGAAATTGCCCGTGAAAACATTGAAAAGATTAAAAACGGATTGCGTGACTTCCACTTTTAACAGGAGGATATCATGAGTTTACAAAATACTCCCCGTTCCGGGCGGATTCATATTGCTTTTTTCGGCGACCGCAATGCCGGAAAATCCAGTTTGGTAAATGCCGTTACCGGGCAAACCCTTTCGGTGGTTTCCGATGTAAAAGGAACCACCACCGATCCGGTTTACAAATCCATGGAATTGCTTCCTTTGGGTCCCGTTATGATTATCGACACCCCGGGGTTTGACGACGAAGGCGCTTTAGGTGAACTTCGTGTTCAAAAAACCAATCAGGTTCTTGCCAAAACCGACATTGCGGTTTTGGTGGTTGATGCCACCAAAGGTATCAGCCAAACCAACAATCAGCTCCTCGCCCTTTTTAAAGAAAAAGCAGTGCCCTACCTGACGGTTTACAATAAGTGCGATCTGCTGGAACACGTTCCCCAAAACGAAACCAAAAATCTCTACGTCAGCACCGTTAAAAATTTGAATATTGACCTGCTGAAAAACACGTTGGCGTCCCAGATCAAACCAGAAGAAGAAAAGCCTTTGGTTCATGATTTGGTAAAATCAGGGAAATATACCGTTTTGGTAACTCCCATTGACACCTCTGCCCCTAAAGGGCGGTTGATCCTTCCCCAACAACTGGTGATTCGGGATTTGTTGGATCATCATTTACCCTGTGTGATTACCCAACCTCAAGAACTGACCCAAACCCTATCCCAATTCAAAGAAAGCCCAGCATTGGTAATTACCGACAGTCAGGTTTTCAAAACAGTGGCTCCCATGGTGCCTCAGGACATACCTCTCACCTCTTTTTCCATTTTAATGGCTCGATATAAAGGTTTTTTGGAAACTGCCGTAAAAGGAGCATGGGTTTTAGACCAATTAAAAGATGGAGACACCATTCTTATTGCCGAAGGTTGTACCCATCATCGTCAATGTGAAGACATAGGAACCGTGAAACTTCCCGGGTGGCTTAGGAAGTTCACCCAAAAAGACCTGAATTTCGTTTTCACTTCCGGCACCGAATTCCCCACCTCCTTTGATGATATTTGTCTGGTGATCCACTGCGGCGGATGTATGTTAAATAACAAGGAAGTGCTTTCCCGCATGAATACAGCCATCGGTCAGGGGATTCCTTTCACCAATTACGGCACAGCCATTGCCCACTTAAATGGCATTCTTCCACGGAGTTTGTCGGTATTTCCTTGGGCAAACGATCTAACAAAGGAGTAAACCATGGAAAACAGAGTAGCAATTCTTTCGTTTATTGTGGAAAACCCTGACAGTGTTAAACCCTTAAATCAACTGCTCCACGAATTCCGTGAGCATATCATCGGCAGAATGGGGCTTCCCTACAAAGAAAAAAACATATCCATTATTTGTGTTGCCATGGATGCCCCTCAGGACACCATCAGTTCCCTTTCGGGAAAAGTAGGACGGTTAGAAGGGGTTTCTGCAAAAGCGGTATATTCCAAACAATAAAACCCATAACCCAGACTAACATTGATATTTATTTATCAATGTTAGTCTTTCTTTTTCCTTCCACAATGAGATATTTTGTTATTTTTTTGCACAATTCCCTTGACTTTTCCTGTTTTGGGTATATAATGAAACTAATCTGCTTATGTATCTCATAGGTAAAATTATTAGGAGGTTACTCTTATGTCTCGTGTATACAATTTCTCTGCCGGCCCTTCCATGTTGCCGGAATCGGTTTTAGCCAAAGCTGCTGCCGAAATGTTAGATTATGAAGGTTCGGGCCAATCGGTTATGGAAATGTCCCACCGTTCCAAGGTTTACCAAGGTATTATCGACGGTGCTGAAGCCTTGCTTCGTGAAGTAATGAACATTCCCGATAACTATAAAGTTCTGTTCCTGCAAGGGGGCGCTTCCTCTCAATTCACCATGGTTCCCATGAACCTGATGACCGGTAGCGGCAAAGCCGATTACATTGTGACCGGCCAATGGGCAAACAAAGCCTATAAAGAAGCTTCCCGCTACGGCAATGCCCGTGTGGTTGCTTCCTCCGCTGACAAAACCTACTCTTACATTCCCAAAACTTCCAGAGAAGATTTTGACCCCGAAGCAGACTACGTACATATCTGCATGAACAACACTATCTACGGCACTAAATATGCAACCTTGCCCGACGTTGGCGATATTCCCCTGGTTGCTGATATTTCTTCCTGCATCGCTTCCGAACCTCTGGACGTTTCCAAATTCGCATTGCTGTATGCAGGTGCTCAAAAGAACCTGGCACCCGCAGGGTTGACCATTGTTATTGTTCGGGAAGATTTCTTGGGCAAAGCCATGGACATCACCCCCACCATGTTTAACTACGTTACCCATGCTGACAATGGCTCCATGTTCAACACTCCTCCCTGCTACACCATTTATGTGTGCAAACTGGTTCTGGAATGGATCAAAAACGAAATGGGCGGTTTGGAAGCTTTGCAAGCCCACAACCAAAAGAAAGCCGCTTTGCTGTACGACTTCCTGGATAACAGCAAATTGTTCAAAGGCACTGTTGAAAAAGACAGCCGTTCTCTCATGAACATTCCCTTTGTAACCGGCAATGAAGAATTGGACGCCAAATTTGTAAAAGAAGCCACAGCCGCAGGTTTTGTAAACCTGAAAGGTCACCGTTCGGTTGGCGGTATGCGTGCTTCCGTTTACAATGCCATGCCCATGGAAGGCGTTGAAAAACTGGTTGCTTTCATGAAGAAATTTGAAGAGGAGAACGCATAATGTTTGAAATTAAAACCTTAAATAAAATCTCTCCTTCAGGATTAGACCGTTTCGACACCACCAAATATGCTTACGGTGATGAAATTGCTGCTCCCGATGCCATCATGGTTCGTTCCGCTGCTATGCACGACTATGCCATGAACCCCGAACTCAAAGCCATTGCCCGTGCAGGCGCCGGGGTAAATAACATCCCCGTTGCTGACTGTGCTGAAAAAGGTATCGTTGTTTTCAACACCCCCGGTGCCAATGCCAACGCTGTAAAAGAATTGGTGATTGCCGGTTTGCTCATCAGCTCCCGTCGGGTGATTCCCGCCATCGACTGGGCAAAAACCCTGAAAGGAAATGGCGACCAAGTTGGCAAAATGGTAGAAAAAGGTAAGAGTGCTTTTACAGGCCCTGAAATTTTAGGCAAATCTTTAGGTGTTATCGGTTTGGGTGCCATCGGTATTGAAGTTGCCAATGCTGCCAAAGCCTTGGGAATGACTGTTTACGGCTACGACCCCTATCTTTCGGTTGACGCCGCCTGGCATTTGTCCCGTTCTATTAAACACTCCACCGATTTGAAAGATATTTTCGCCAACTGCGATTATATCACCGTTCACGTTCCCTTGACCGACGGTACCAAAGGCATGATCAATGCCGAAAGCATCGCCACCATGAAAGACGGCGTTCGCATCCTGAACTTTGCCCGTGGCGGCTTGGTTGATGAAGCCTCTATCATTAATGCTTTGGGAACCGGCAAGGTTGCTGCTTACGTAACCGACTTCCCCTCTGACGGAATCATCGGTGTTGACGGTGCCATTTGCATCCCTCATCTGGGTGCATCCACTCCCGAATCGGAAGACAACTGTGCCAGCATGGCGGCAGGTCAGCTTATTGACTTCTTAGAAAACGGTAACATTGTAAACTCTGTAAACTTCCCTGCTGTTTCCTGCCCCCGAACCGGCAAATGCCGTGTTTGCATTATCCACAAAAATATACCCAATATGCTTTCCAGCATTTCCGCAGTAATTTCCAATGATAACGTAAACATTGAAAATATGCTGAACAAAGCAAAAGGTGATTATGCTTACACGATGGTGGATATTGATTCCGACGTTGCAAGCTTGGAAGACGATATCAAAGCCATTGACGGCGTTATCCGCGTTCGCATCATCTAATCTTATATCTCATTTACGAAGCGATTGTAACCACTTGGTTACAATCGCTTTTTCTTTTGGTACAAGTTGTCATATACCGAATACAGTAGTTAGTGAACTACTTTTTTTGATAAAGGTGTGTTTTTATGACCTTAGACAACTGTCGACCAAAGCAATCCTATGTTATAGACCATGTCACAGGCACCGATAAAGATCGTCGTCATTTATATAATCTTGGCTTTTCTGAGGGGACCACTATCCATTGTTTATTCACAGCTCCCAGCGGCGATCCTGTTGCCTTTGCCGTTCAGGGTGCGGTTATAGCATTGCGACGGCAACAAGTAAAACAAATTACATGCCACCGGGAGGGGATGTAAATGGGTCTTTCCAGCTCCTCCACAGGATTCTTCAAACATCACTCAGGAAAATCAGAAAATTTTCCAACCTTAATTTTCGCGGGAAATCCCAACGTGGGAAAAAGCACCTTGTTCAATTATTTAACGGGACTTCATCAACATACCGGCAACTGGACAGGCAAAACCGTTGAAGGGGCTACAGGGATTTTTAAACACAAGAAACAAACCTTTCAGCTCCTGGATACTCCCGGTGCCTATTCCCTGCTTTCCCATTCCCCGGAAGAAGTTGTTACCCGCGACACGCTGGCATTTCTTCCTTGCGACTGTGTTGTGGTTATTTGCGATGCAACAGCACCCCAGCGAGGTATCTCCTTTTTGTTGCAAATCATGGAACTTTGCCCCCGTGTTATTCTTTGTTTCAATTTGACCGACCAAGCTAAAAAGCAAGGAATTGTGATGAATTATCAAGGGATTTCAAAACAACTTAGAATCCCCGTGATTGCTACCTCATCCAAAGAAAAAGTCAGTTTGAAGAATTTCAAAACAACCCTTTGTGAACTTCCCCCAGACCATTCCTTTGTTATGAAGTACCCCGCACCCATTGAAATAGAACTTTCGTACTTAACCCGGCAAATTCAACAATTTAACACTTCACCCATCCCCTCTCGTTATCTTGCTATAAAAGTATTAGAACAGGATACTGACTTTTTAACTACGTTCAAAAACAAAACTGATATTTCTTTTGACCAAGTGGATATTGAAAACACATTCCGCATGTTGACAATGAAGGGGTACGATAAACTTACTCTACAAAAGATATTTACCATAAAAAAACAACAGTATGCCCAAGAATTATGTCGCCAAACCGTTACCCAAACAAAACCATTCCCCCAATATAAAGCAGACAAATTGCTTACCAATCGCTACGGCAGTTTTTGTGTATTCACCTTGCTGTTGCTCGCTGTCTTCTGGATTACTATTTCCGCTGCGCAATACCCCTCCGAACTGCTCCAAAACTTCCTTTTTTCATTGGAAAAACCCCTTGCACAATTTCTTTCCACCTGCCACCTTCCCAATTTTGTTATTAAATTACTCACCGAAGGGATGTACCGTGCAGTTGCCTTTGTGGTATCGGTCATGTTGCCTCCCATGGCAATTTTCTTCCCGTTTTTTACCATGCTGGAAGATTTTGGACTGCTTCCCCGTATTGCCTTTAACTTAGACCATCGTTTCAGCCAATGTAACGCCTGCGGAAAACAGGCCCTTACCATGTGCATGGGATTTGGCTGTAACGCCACGGGGGTTATGGGATGCCGCATTATTCAATCGCCCCGAGAACGGCTGATCGCCATTTTAACCAACTCTTTGGTGCCCTGTAACGGACGCTTTCCCACCATCATTACCTTATTAACCCTTTTTTGTTCTATTTCTGCCGGTGGGCTGATCGCTTCCCTATGCACGGCAGTGGAACTAATGATGATAATTTTATTTACGGTATGTATCACTTTAGCCGCCTCTTATTTTCTTTCCAAAACATTTTGTAAAGGTAACTCTTCCTTCTACTCGTTGGAACTCCCCTCCTATCGGGTTCCCAAATTCGGACAAATTCTTGTACGTTCCATTTTTGATCGCACCTTGTTCGTTCTGGGACGTTCCGTATTGGTGGCTGCCCCCGCAGGGTTACTGCTTTGGTGTCTTGCCAATATCACGTACCAAGGAATCCCTCTGTTATCTTTAATTGCCAACCTGCTGGATACCTTTGCTCCCATCTTCGGATTAGACGGAACCATTCTGTTGGCATTTTTACTGGGACTCCCTGCCAACGAAATTGTTATCCCTATCATGATTATGATCTACAGCAAAACAGGAGCGTTATCAGAATACGGTTCCCTACTCGATTTAAAAGAAATCCTCTTGAACAATCATTGGACCCTGGAAACCGCCCTTTGCGTTCTGTTTTTAATGCTTTTCCACTCACCTTGTTCCACCACACTAATTACCATATACAAAGAAACAAAAAGCAAGTTTTATACCCTGTTGGCATTTTTAATTCCTACAGCAATCGGCATACTGGGTTGTTTGGGGATCCACCTGCTCTTTTTGATTTTTTGATCAAAATATATTGACTTCCCTTTGTTTTTTTGGTAAAATCTAAAGAAATTGAACAAAGGAGAGTTATCATGAAGCGTATTATCGGTTTCCTACTGGTCTTACTATTAACCTTCTCCATCATCCCGGTTATGCCGGTTTCTGCGGCGTCTTCCTCCCTTTCTTTTACAGAAAGTGATTTAAAACCAGATGATACATTCAACCCCACAATCGACACCACCATTGGACGAGGAAATCCAGGTGCCAATTCCTATATTGCTCAATCATTTGTTGCGAACAAAGAACCGGTCACCGGTTGCCGTTTGTACTTCCGGTTGGGCGATACCGCCACCATGACCATTCAAATTCGTTCCTCCTTAGATAACAGCAATGAAAGCATCCTATATTCCAGCAGTCATCCTTTGGTATCCGACCCACACGCAATTCACGGCTGGTGGGATTTCGAATTCACCCGCGCTGTGCAACTGGAGGCTTCCAAAACTTATTACTTGGTCGCCTGGTGCGATGAATATCACAGTTATTGCCAAATGAGTACCACCGGCTACAGAACTTACACGAATTTAAAAAATAAAAGTTATCGACGTCCTGAAAATTCTGACGAATGGCTTGACGTGCTCGATCGCTCCTTCGGTTATCAAATTATAACCAACCCCAACGCCACCGTCATTGGTTACCCCTATGAAATGGATCATAACACTCTTATGTTGCACGATGGGGAAGAATATTTCTGCTTCAATCGCACCGAATCCAACACCACCCTCAACATGACCGGAAAACACGCTTCCCAAGGGCTTACCAGCATGCTTTTGGAAGGCGATAAGCCGGATGCCAACGGTGCAATTATGACCGGATATGTTGATTTGTTTGAAACGTCCGGTTTAAATAAATATGAATATTTTTATACCGATGTTTATATTAGTCAAGACATTAAAACAGCAATGGACTTCACTGTTTCCTTTGTAGATAAAAGCGGAAATGGCGGTAAGTATTCAACCTCTTTGGAAAACAAATCCAAAGGATGGCACCGCCTGGAATTCACGAAGGAACAACTTAACAAGTTAGGGAATGGTTTCCTTGACTCGATTGACACTGTAAAATTCCAAGCCTTATCCAAAAGTTATCCCCAAGGGCTTTACTTTGCTATTGATAATATTCGTGCTGCTAAAAAACAAATTCAGACTTTCACCTCCTCATATTATACCGATGAAGAATTAAACGCCCCTTCCGATGAAATCCCGGATGGTGATTACATTGGTGACCCCGATAAAGAAGGAATCACCTTTACCTATGGTGATGTGAATAACGACACCTTGATCAACGCACAAGATGCATTGAAGGTGTTGTTGATTGCCGTTAAAAAACTTGCGCCTACAGAAATTCAAATTAAAGCCAGTGATGTGGATGGCGACAACTTGATCAACGCTGTTGATGCATTAACGATTTTAAAATATGCAGTAAATAAGATCACCCAATTCCCTGCGGAAAACAAAGAAACTGATGATACAGATAATACCGTTTCCGCTACTGACTTTGCCATTTCTACTGAAGGCTTAAGCCCCAATACCATTTACAAAATCACTACCACTGCCATTTCAAAGACTTCGGAAAACATGATGCCCCATGATACCGCTCGGCTAATTTCTTCTCTCCAAGGCTTGATCAACCGTGATTTGAAGAAAAACCGTATTGCTCTGGTTATTGTGGATAAATACACCGATAATTGGCTTTCATACATTCAAAAGAATGATCCTCTGTTAGAAGGAATGGATAACATCGTAACCATTAACACTGTTAATGAATTGTTATCCGTCTTTAAAAATCAACTGATTGATTGCGGTATGATTTTGTGGGATCCGGATGCTCCCTCCACCGCCAACGTGGCCCAAACTATTTGCGGCGTAGACGGTTACCTGCCGGTTAAATATTTGTCCGGTGAAAACACCTTATATCAAAAGTTGGTTGATTTAGGGGTTGAGGTGAAGCTGTCCTTGGTAGACAAATTCACTGGAAAAGGAATCATCCCCGGAACCTCTATCCTCTCCACCGGCAGTATTAAATGCGACCCCTATCTGTGGGCTTTAGAAAAATATTCTTCCCGTTGTTCCTCCGACTACTTAATTTACACCCCCGATGGTGCCAGCTCCACCGAAGGCAATAAAATCTATGAAGAAGACGTTCATTCCAAGAGCCTGGATTACAACCATTCCTTTGGTTATGACTACGCAATTTACCGTAAAGCATTTTGCTTCGACCTATTCCCGGTAGATTCCGAGGCACCGTGTGATGATCCCAATCAGATCTTGGGTACCGACCTTGCAACCTTAAAAGAAATCTTGCTTAATCGGTATTACCGGGCAAAAGGCTCCTTTGGTGAAGTAATTGGCTTCCCCCCCTGGCCTTTAAAATACACTTCTCACAATGGCTGGAACAAAATCGAAGCCACCCAGTTAGAAGGTGCTTTTACCACATTCATTTCCCAATTTAACTGTTACATGGATGCAGACGGTTCCATTACCAACTGTTCTGTGTACACCCAATTCACTTTAAAAGATTCTTATGAATCCATTGCTAACAGCAAACCGGTTACAGAAAAATTTGATCCCAACACCATGTATCTGTATATGTACACCGGCGACTATGATTCTGCCGCTTGGGCACTGGAACACCTGTATAACGCTTATAACGATAAAGCAAGAGGTACCATTCCCATTACATGGTCTGTCAACCCCACCATATCCGAGAGAGTTCCCATGATCTTTGATTATCTTTATGAAAATCAAACCGAAATGGACTATTTCAATGCTTCTGACAGCGGTATTGGTTATATTCGTCCGCAAGGGTTGTTCCAAGCCGAGAGTGACAGAACTTTGCCCGACGGGGATAAAGAATTCGTTAAAATCAGCAAAGAATGGTTTAAACGGTTCGACATGGATTCTGTAGGCTTTATTATCGGTACATTGTCCGATAATGTATGCAGAACCTACAACCAGTTTGCTCCGGTCGGTTCTAACACCAATGACGTTGCATGGCATCCCGGTGTTTATGTCACCACTCCCTATATCCGTATCAAAAACGGAATTGGTGACCCCGCCAAAGATGACGCTACTATGCAAACCGCTGTTTCCGGTATGTATGATTTTGCTCAAGATTTGAGAGATTATAATGTTGCCGGGTTTAGAACCATCAAGTTTTCTGCCTCCGATTTAAAGAGAACCCAGGAAGCCTTTGTTACCTACGCCGCCGAAAAAGATCCCGATACCACCTATAAATTCGTGGATTACAAAACCTATTTCGCTATGTTGCGAGAATCGGGTAAAGGCAAATACACATTAGACTAAACCCTACTTAAAAAGCCATGCAAGAGTTTCTCCTGCATGGCTTTCCATTATTTATCCACTTGTTTTTGTAGGACAATTTCTGTAAACTGTTTACTGGAGGTGATGTGATGAAAAAGCACATCAAACAACTTTTTTCATACATTGATAAAATGCATAGCTACCCTTATTGGGTGTTTCTTTTCTTTTTATACGCGTCCATCCTGACCTTCGGAGGATGTGCTCTATTGGGTTGGTATCCCAAACTACTAACGAACGTCAAGACCGCCCCCCTGACTGCCGAGCTGTTGTTTGAATGTGCCATGGGGCTGTTACTGATTGGATGCATCACGTCAACAATTATGGATTTGGTTTTGCATATTGACCTGGATAAGAACTAAATCAGTTCTTTTTCTTTTGGAAAATACCGCTGAGCATCACGATGGCAATCAATACCAAAACAATCCCGCAATAGGAAATCCAATCGGGAAACTCCCCATAAACAAGCATACCAAAACCGGTAGCCGCTACAGGCTCAGAACAGGCTAAAACAGCCGCTTTGGAAGGTTGTGTGCCTCGTAACCCAACAGTGTATAAAACAAAGGGAATAACAGCCGTAACAACCCCAATTCCCACTACAAGTGCCCAAAAGGACAGTGGGGTTTCCACAGTGGTGGCTGTATGTACCAGTTCCATTGGATTGCATATCACCAACAACACAAACCCCGCCGTGGCAAATGCCCAAAGGGTTACCGTGAAGGGGTGATATTTTTTCAAAGCAATATTCCCCAAAATACTGTATAATCCGTATGCCACCGCGGAACCGATTCCTGTGAGAACCCCCAAGACCCCCACTTGTTTGGCATCTCCGAGGCCGGAAACCAGAATACAACCCAGAACAGCCAAAGTGAGAGGTATCAACTTATACGCCGTCAGTTTTTCTTTCAGGAATATTACCGACAATACCATGACAACAATGGGAGAAAGATACAACAAAATTGCCGCCACCGACATGGTAGTAAGACGAATAGTGGTAAAGTAAAGAATGGACATTGCTCCGATAGAAAACAACCCAATGGAAGCTAACAAAGGGAAATCTTTTACAGAAATTTTCATCCATTCTCTTTTAAAAAATAAAAGAAAAAACATAACAACCGCCGCAACCGACAACCGAATGGCCGCAATCTGGAATGCAGTGAATCCCAAGGCGGTAAAGGAGCGGACAAACAAACCCATACTCCCCCAGAAAATCCCTGCGATAATAATAAAAATTGAAGAAAATCGATTCATAAATACCGTCTCCAAAATTTTGCTGTTCCTATCCTATCATAATTATACAAATTGGTCAAGATAACCTGACGTAATTGTAACCGCAAAAAAGAAGATCAACTCCCTCGCAGAACCTCTTGACATTTATTATGAAAACGGATATAATAGCCATGCTGTTTGGTAAAAACAGGAAACAAGCAACTGGGGTTGCGTGGATTTTGTGTTTAGCCACAGTTTGTCCCCCTTTCACGCAAGAAAGAGGTTTCTAATTAATGAGTAAGAGCGAAGCTATAGGCAATTTGATAGGCGTTATAATCGGTGCGATTCTTTCTGGAGTGTGCGTTTATTTCACTAAAAGTATTTGGTCTTCAGTTATTTCTTTCGCTTGTTATCTATTTGGTGGCTGGATTGGAAAATCTATAAATAACACAACAAAATAGTCTATGTCGGGGTGTAGCGCAGTTGGTAGCGCGCCTGCTTCGGGAGCGTGCCTAGCAGTTACAGCCGCAAAAATGAGAAAGTCCCGAAAAGCCTTTAACGGTGCGGACTTTCGGGTTGTTTTCAAAACTCAAAATTGCGTGGATTTTGAGTTTGACCACAGTTTATCCCACTTCCACGCAAAAAGAAGAAAATTGAATAAAAATCGGGGTGTGGCGCAGTTGGGAGCGCGCGACATTTGGGATGTTGAGGCCGCAGGTTCGAACCCTGTCACTCCGACCATCAAAGGGCAATGAAAAAGATATTGCCCAAGAAACCCCCGATTTTATCGGGGGTTTCGCCGTTTCTACGGTCGAAATTTTTACAAGCGATTTTGTAGATGTGAAAAAGGTATTTTTCCCTTTCTGTAGTGAGCCGAAC
>JAZNWL010000051.1:0-1849 GCA_045593325.1 Acutalibacteraceae bacterium
AACGAAGTGGTGTCATCCCTGCCCCCGATGCGAGATAGTTCCCCGCCGCCGGGCCCCGCAAAATTGGTATAGTTGTAAACTGTTCCCCTCCATTGGAGGGGTGTCCGCAGGACGGGGTGGTTAGAGCGTTCGTAATCATGCACCCCATACTTCGCGCTCTCTTACCACCTCCCGGCTGCGCCGTACTCCTCCACCGGAGGAGAACTTCTTTTTTTTGCCTGCACCACGAAGTTTTAACGAAGTGGTGTCATCCCTGCGCAGGCAGGGATAGGGTCCCACAACCGTGCGCAACACGCACCAATAACATTCTGCAAATTTCCCCTGCCCCCCCCTGTGGGGCAGGTTAATCCCCTTCGCTGGCGAAGGGGTGGCACGAAGGTGCCGGGGTAGTGGTAAATTTGCTCCGTTTTACTACGCACTGTATAGACCCTATTCCTGCCTTCGCAGGAATGACAATTTTTACTAAAAAAATTGTTCCCCTGCCCCCGATGCGAGATAGTTCCCCGCCGCCGGGCCCCGCAAAATTGAAAATTTTGTGGGCAGTTCCCCTCCGTTGGAGGGGTGTCCGCAGGACGGGGTGGTTAGAGCGTTCGTAATTATGTACCCCATAACTTCGGACTCTCTTACCACCTCCCGGCTACGCCGTACTCCTCCAACGGAGGAGAACTTCTTTTTTTGCCTGCACCACGAAGTTTTAACGAAGTGATGTCATCCCATGGCTTGACTTTCGCCCCCAGGTTATTTTACTTATTTATCTCCCCCACCCAAGTTTTACTAAACCCCGATGGGTCAAGTAAAACTATCCCGCCCCACAATGGGGGCAGGATGCTTTTCTACACTTCTACACCATTTCAGAGAATATCTATTCTGCACCAAGGAAACCTGCAACCGAAGTAAAATCCAATCCACCAGCAGCAGACGCTTCCCCATTTTTTACACTATTCATTATACTATCCAGACTTAATGCGTTTTTTTCTGTTTCCTGCCAATCACAACGTATCGACATTCTTACACGACGACATGGCGCATAACGTGTCGGTTTAAAATCAGAAGCCTGAGAACAACATTGTTTATAATCATCTGAATCACAACGGGTTTCTGTATCAGATAGATTTTTCATCCCCGTAGAACACGTACAACCAACCGGTCCAAAACCATCGTCATTCATTGTTTTACCCAAATAACTGGTTATTATTTTGTTTTTATCCACAGAACGTAAATATTGTTCAATCGCTTGGGCACGCGCCAATGACAATTTTTTATTTTTTTCTGCTGTCCCATTTGGATCTGAAAAACCAACAAGCTCAACAGCACAATTTTTTGCCTTTAAAACTTCCAGTTTGTTTACAAACATTTTTAATTCTGTCTTCATTTCTTCAACTAATGTCGATTTACCAATTTTAAATGAATTTATCCCAGGCAAATAAATCGTAACCGAATCCCGCAATTCCGTTTCCGCAGGTGTCGCATTACTTACAGGGCTTTGTTTTTCCAATTCATTCGTATGTGGATTATACACTAAATCATCTGACACATTTTTATTCTTTCCACATTCTGGATATGTGCCATTTGCACCTGGTGGGCATTTTTCGGCCTGTTCTTTTATTTTTTGAACATTTTCAGACAAATCAGAAACCGGCTTGTACTTCTTGGCGATTTCTTCATCAGATTCTGTTTTTTTATCTTTGTCTTTCTTATCACGATTTATAATCAAATTTCCAACCAAAGACCCGGCGGCACCAACCGCGGCCGTTATCATACCAGTTTTCTTTTTCTTGGCGGCGTCGTCTTTTTGTTCTTGCCATTTTTTCGCATCTTCACCATTTGGGTCAGATAACGCACGTGCCAA
>JAZNWL010000052.1:0-13789 GCA_045593325.1 Acutalibacteraceae bacterium
ACGTTCATGGAGTTTAATCCTCTGCTGATCAATCGGTTTGTTAAAAGTAAGTCTCTTAGAAAAACAAAAACAGATGCGATTGATTGCGAGATGATCGCCCGTTATCTGATGACGGTAGAGTACAAGCCCTATCCACCATCACTCCTAAAAGAAATTAGTTGTATTTTATCATTTGGTCCTGATTCTGTCAAGATTTCCCAATGGATTTCTTGGATAAAAAGTACCCACTAAAAGAATGTAAAAATAATCTTGCGTTTTTTGTTGTGCGGGTGTATCATGAAATCACGAACTTTTCTATTGTGAAGAAGAAAAGAGGTTTTTTATGAAGATTGTAGTCATCGGTAGCGGTAAACTGGGGTATTCCATTGCCTGCAAATTGGCAGAGGAAGGTCATGACATCGCCGTGGTTGATAATAATGAACACGCCCTGGGGACCACGTTAACCAATAATGACATTTCCGGAATGTTGGGGAACGGCATTGACCGTGCTCTGCTGGAGGAAATCGGGGTTCCTGAAGCCCAGGTGGTGATTTCGGTTACCCAGTCGGACGAAGTGAATATCATCAGTTCCCTTCTTGCTCATAAGTTAGGTGCCAATAACACCATTGCCCGGATCCGTGAACCGGAATATGCTTTGGGCATGGATTTGATTCGTCCTGAAATGGGCAAAGGGATGAACGTAAACCCCGAATTGGAAGCGGCAGAAGAAATCTCCCGTATTTTCCGTTTTCCTTCGGCTTTGAAGATCGACTTTTTTTCCCGTGGACGGGTGGAAATGATTGAGTTTGCCGTGGGAGAAAGCAGCCCCTTGGTGGGGGTTCGCCTGGCGGATTTTTCGTCCCGATTCAAAGCCAAGGTTTTGATTTGTGCCGTTCATCGTGGAAACGACGTATTCATACCCGGCGGGGATTTCATCATTGCTCCGGGAGATAAATTAACCATCACCGGCACTCCAAAAGACGTAAACCAATTTTTCAAGAAAACCGGCTACACCAGCAAAAAGGTGAAAAACGTCATGATCGTGGGCGGCGGCAGAATCGGATATTATCTTGCTCGCATTTTGCAGGACATGGGTATGGATATTAAAATTCTGGAAAATGACCGGGAGCGTTGTGAAAAACTGGCAGACCTGCTTCCCAAAGTCACGGTGGTGCATTGCAACGGCACCGAACAGGACACCTTGTTGGATGAGAACATTGCCGAAGTGGACGGTTTGGCGGCATTGACAGGGCTGGATGAAGAAAACGTAATCATTTCCATGTTTGCCCAGTCCCAAGGGGTGTCCAAAGTGGTAACCAAAATCAACCATATCACCTTTGGCGGTATTTTGGAAAAAGCAGGCATCGATTGTGTGGTTACGCCCCATGTCATCACCACCCATAACGTTTGCCGTTACGTTCGGGCTTTGCAAAACTCCGAGGACAGCAGTTTTGAAACCCTCATCAGCCTGGTAGGGGGCAGAGCAGAAGGGATTGAGTTCCACGTGGGCAAGAGTTTCCCGGGAAATCATATTCAGTTGAAAGATTTGAAACTGAAAAAGAATATCCTTATTGCTATTATCATTCGAAACGGCAAGACAATTTATCCCACCGGGAACGACGTGATTTTGCCCGGGGATGCCATTGTGATTGTTACTACAAGAAGTGGAATCAACGAAATCAGCGATATATTGGCATAAATAAGTTGGGCGCCCCTGATTGCAGAGGCGCCCAACACTTTTATTATAGCAAAGTTCAAATGATATTTCAATTCTCTATTTCACTAAAAATTATCAAAAATGTTTGTTAATTTTGTCAATTTACAAACAAAGAAAAATAGTGTATACTAAAGACAACCTAAAGAAAGGAATGAGACCAATGGTACAGAACAACCCACCCGTTTCCAAAAGAAATTTTGAAAGATAAGAGGTGAGTCCAAAATACAGTTCGTGCTGAGCCATTCAAAATCAATCCGAATATAAGCTGAAATTCATAAAAAGGTGAAGACCAATGGGCTAGGTAAAAAAGAAAAAGTTTTTTCATAAAAGGTTTACCGTATAAAGACGGAAGTGAAACTCTTACAACAGATAGGAACGGAAAACCAAAAAGGTTTCAACCCCTATAAAGTCTGAGGACAAAATAAAAGAGAATCCAAAATCCCTTTAGCGGTAAGCGGAAGAAAAAACCGAATCGTTCCAACTTGATTTTATTAGAGAAATGATGAGGTTCGGGCATCTCGTCAAACGCCTTACCATAAAATCAAGAAAGAAAAAATAAGTACCCTTTGAAAAAATAGTTAAAATTTAAAGAAGGAAGTATTTATGGAAATCATTGAATCAAAGTAAGACAGGATGGTTTTTCTGAAAAGAACAAATCATCCTGTCTTACGTTTTAAAGAGATTTTTATTTGTAAGCAACTGTAAATTTATCCAGTTTTCCCACTGCTTTTTTCAAAATTTGCAGGGCATCAACCGCATTGATCTTACCGTCTCCGCTTACGTCGGCAATTTCATGGAAGATATCCGACAGGGTGGCTTTGCCCACCGCGTGCCGTAACACAACCAAGGCGTCCGACGCGTTTACCTTATCATCCAT
Organism: Acutalibacteraceae bacterium; assembly: GCA_045593325.1. Classification (GTDB taxonomy): domain Bacteria; phylum Bacillota; class Clostridia; order Oscillospirales; family Acutalibacteraceae; genus UMGS1484. The sequence goes on from JAZNWL010000052.1 coordinate 2,574, forward strand.
ATTGACATCACCGTATTCCTTTAAACCGGGATACGGATTTTTTACTTCAAACAGCACAAACTGTTGATTCGCACTGTTGGTAGGGGTCCACATTTGCACGTTAATGCCATCGTAGGGAGCAGTATTCCCGGGAATATCCACCACTGTACCGCATAATTTCGTGTGAATGACGTAGGTGTCTCCCGATTCTACAAAGTAAAACTTTTGAGCATTGTTTCCTGAATATCCATTGCTGGTCAGGTTGGCACCGTTTCCGGTTTCGGCGTTACCAATATCCAGGCAGGTGTTATCATACAGGGAGAAAATAGAGTAATATCCTTGGTCATCCTGCTGAAAGTACCAAAGTTGCCGTTTGGCGCCGGTGTAGGGAGACATATATACGTTCCCCCAACCGCCTTTGGTATCGGTGGTTAACACCATATTAGCATAATTGCTTTGAATAAAGCCGTAAAAATTCCCAAAGGTTACCATAGAAGCGGAACTGCCGCCAACCCCCAAATACACGTATCCCAAGAAGCCGTTGCTTTCCACTTGGGCGCGGGTGCGGGTGCGAATAATACAATAATCATTTCCGGAGTAACTGGTGTTTCCCCCTTCGCTGATCACAATGGTATCGCCGTAAACCGCTTCCACCACCGCTACGTGATTGGAATAACAAACCAACGCTTTCGCAACGGGGGTATATCCGCGAGTATAACCGTAATAGGAATATGCCGCATCAAACCAACTTTGCCCCGACCAAATGGGGGTATCGATACCGGTTAATTGGCAGGCCCGTGCAGAGGCAAACCAAGCACAGCCGCTGGGTCCGTAGGCGTATTGCCCATAGGATTTGTTGGCGTACGTGGTATAGGGGTGAGCATAAATATCAATATAAATGCCGTCATATCCATTGTTGGCAATGCCGTTTCCCGTCCAGGCAAAGCCATTCACAGAAAGCAGTTGCATCATAAGAGCAAGCAGTAAAATGATTGTTCCTATTTTTTTATAAAGTGCCAATTTCATACTTCTCATCCTTTGAAAAATGCCCATTCATAGTGAATGGGCATTTTTGATTGATTGGAATAGATTAAGCGTTAGCCAAACGGGCTTTCAAATCTTCCAGTTGTTGTTTCAATTCTTTGGGCAAACGATCGCCGAATTTTTTGTAGTGTTCTTCGATCTCAGCGGCTTCTTGCATCCAGATGTCTTTGTTGACTTCCAGAATGGATTCTAAAGTGGCTTTGTCGAAACCTTCCAGATCGGTCAGGTCGATATCGTCAGCGTTGGGAACGTAACCAATGGCGGTTTCTTTGGCATCTACTTTGCCTTCGCAACGGTCAATGATCCAGTTGAGAACACGGATGTTATCGCCGAAACCGGGCCATACAAAGTTGCCTTCGTCATCGGTGCGGAACCAGTTAACGTTGAAGATTTTGGGAGCTTTGTCGCCTAATTTTTTACCCATTTCCAGCCAGTGTTGGAAATAGTCACCCATGTGGTAACCGCAGAAGGGAAGCATAGCCATGGGGTCACGACGGGTAACACCAACAGCACCTGCTGCAGCGGCGGTGGTTTCGGAAGCCATGGCGGAACCTACGAATACACCGTTTTCCCAATCCTTGGATTGATATACCAAGGGAGCGCATTTTGCACGACGACCGCCGAATACGATGGCAGAGATGGGCACACCTTCGCCTTTGTTGAATTCGCCGGAAATGCAGGGGCAGTTTTCTGCGGGAGCGGTAAAGCGGGAGTTGGGGTGAGCGCCGTAGGTGGATTTATCAGCCTTGTTGAATTTGGAAGCATCCCAAACTTTGCCGGTCCAGTCAATGGCGTTGGTGGGCAAATCTTTGGAAAGGCCTTCCCACCAAACGGTGTTATCATCCAGATTGTGGAGAACGTTGGTGAAGATGGTGCCTTTTTTGGTGGATGCCAAGGCATTGAAGTTGGATTTTTCGTTGGTGCCGGGGGCAACGCCGAAGAAACCGTTTTCGGGGTTGATGGCATACAAGCGACCGTCTTTGCCGATTCTCATCCAGGAGATATCGTCACCAACCGTCCAGACTTTGTAGCCTTTTTCTTTCAAATATTCGGGGGGGATGAGCATAGCCAGATTGGTTTTCCCGCAAGCAGAGGGGAAAGCAGCGGCGATGTAGTGAACTTCCCCTTGGGGATTTTCCAGACCCAAAATGAGCATGTGTTCAGCCATCCAGCCTTCTTTCCAACCTTGGTAAGAAGCGATACGCAAAGCAAAGCATTTTTTACCCAGCAATACGTTTCCGCCGTAACCGGAGTTTACCGAAATAATGGCATTGTCTTCGGGGAATTGGCAAATGTAGCGGTTTTCGGGATCAATGTCGCATTTTGCGTGGAAGCAACGAACCCAGTCGTTGCTGTCGCCCAGAACGTCCAGTACGGCTTTGCCAACACGGGTCATAATGACCATGTTGAGAACAACGTAGATGGAGTCGGTCAATTCCACACCGATCTTAGCCAAAGGAGAACCAATGGGGCCCATGGAGAAGGGCACAACGTACATGGTGCGGCCTTTGTAGGAATCTCTGGCGATATCGTCCAGTTTTTTGTACATTTCTTTGGGGTCATACCAGTTGTTGGTAGGGCCGGCATCTTCTTCTTTACGAGAGCAGATAAAGGTTCTGTCTTCCACACGGGCGACGTCGTTTTGTTTGGTTCTGTGGAGATAGCAACCGGGTAATTTTTCTTCATTGAGTTTTTCCAATTCACCGGTGGCAACTGCTTCGGCACGCAGAGCTTCCAGTTGTTCTTCGCTTCCGTCAATCCAGACAACTTTGTCGGGTTTGACTAAATCGATGCGTTCATCGATCCAAGCAAGCAGTGTCTTATTGGTGGTCATAAAATTCATTCCTTTCAAATTTCATACGGGTATATATTACCATAATCATTGATTTCTTGCAACGATTATTTTGTAAATTATTGGTAAAATTTTATTTTTTCAGACTGGCGCCCTTCCAAGTGGCAGGGAGAATGAGTACCAACATGGGGAAAATTTCCAAACGGCCAATTAACATACATGCCGAGAGCACCAATTTACTAAGCTGTGAAAAATCAGCGTAGTTGCCGGTTGGCCCTGAAATATCCCCTAAGGCAGGACCAATGTTACTAATACAGGCGATTACCGAAGTAACAATGGTGGTAAAATCAAAGCCGTCCAAAGCGATAATTAACCCTGCGCCAAAGGTAATGGCGGCGTATAATCCCGTAAACACAAAGGTGTTGGTAACGGTGGATTCGGGAATGGCTTTTCCGTCCATTCTAAGGGTGCTAACCCGTTTGGGGGAAATCATTCGGCGAATTTCACGGGCAATGCCTTTGCATAATATAACCGCCCGCGAGCATTTAATACCACCCCCGGTGGAGCCGGCAGAAGCACCGATAATCATAGCAAGCACCAAAATCAGTTTACTGAAGGTTGGCCACAAATTGAAATCGTCCGAAGAAAACCCTGTGGTACTCATAATGGTTACCAGGTTAAAGGATGCGTGCCGCAAAGCGGTGCCGACCGATTGATAAATGGAATATACGTTCACGGTAATTACAGTAATAAAAATCACAATTGCAGAAATGTAAAATTTAAATTCTGTGTTTTTAAACACCTTTTTGATTTGACCGGTTAACAGCAGGAAAAAAACCGAAAAATTAATACCGTATAACACTGTAAAAATTGTTATAATAATTTCAGCGGCTAGGTTATTATACCCTGCAATGCTGTTGTTTAACACTGAAAACCCACCGGTACCTGCCGTGGCAAAGGAGGTTACCACACTGTCGTACAAAGGCATATCTGCCAAATACAGGCAAAGAATTTGTAAAACCGTAATGCCTGCGTAAATTATATACAAAATTTTAGAGGAGGTGGAAATGCGGGAGGTGAGCTTTTCGCAGGTGGGACCGGGACTTTCAGCCGCCATTAGGTTTTGTGCCCGTTCCCCAATGGAAGGGAACAAAGCAAGCGCAAGCACCAAAATCCCCATACCGCCCAGCCAGTGGGTAGAGCTGCGCCAGAACAAAATGCCTTTGGGTAAGCTTTCAATTTCCCGCAAAACCGAAGCCCCTGTGGTGGTAAATCCCGAAACCGACTCAAATAAACAGTCAATAAACGTGCCGAATCCGCCGTTCAAATAAAACGGCACTGCGCCAAACAGGGACATGGTGATCCAGATCAGCGCTACGCAAACCAACCCATCCCTTGCGGAAAAAATGGTGTTTTTCACCTTCATAAAGAAAAAAGGCAGAGCAATTATCAGCATGCCTACAATGGGTATGACAAAGGGCACGACGGTTTCTCTATAGTATAGGGAAACCACCAGAGCCATGAGCATATATACCCCTTGAATACACAAAATTTTACTGAGGGTTTTTAAAATAAGTTTAATATTCATACCATTGATCTCTTTTTCTCGATAAAATTATAGTTATTATACATCAATCCTTTAAAAAGTACAATATCCATTTCCCAATTTGTGGCAGGGTTTTTGAGAATTAACATTGATTTTACCCCGGGAAAATGGTACACTATATGAAGAATACCGAAAAACGGAGTGAAGGTCTTGAAAAAATTGATTTCCTTTGTTCTTCTTTTTGCTTTTGTTTTTAGCTTGTCCGCTTGCGGGGGCGAAAACGGAGAACATGTGATATATTTTCAAGGGGAAACGGTTCCCAAAAACATTGACCCCTTGTTGGCATCCACCCAAAGTGAACGCATGGTAATGGAAAATATTTACGAAAGCCTGTTCCGGATTGACGAAAATGGGCAGGTAATCAACGGTTGTGCTTTGGGATATGAATTTTCTTCCGACGGTAAAACCTGCACCGTTACGTTACAAGAGGGATTAACCTGGTCGGACGGTCAATCCATTACCCCTGCCGATTTTATTTTCGGGTTGCAACGGGCGGTTTCTCCTGAAACCAAAGCCGCCTGTGCAGGTCAACTGTCCTGTATTGCGGGGGCTTCGGCGATTTTGCAAGGAAAACGAGCGGCAGATACTCTTGGGGTTTCTGCTTCGGGGGATCATACCCTGGTGTTTCAACTGGTGGGCAAAGGGGAAGCTTTGTTGGCTGCCCTGGCAGGCCCCGGGGGGATTCCTTGTAACCAAACCTTTTTTGAAAATTGTAAAGGCCGTTACGGTACCGCAAGAGAATACGTTCTTTCCAACGGGCTGTTTCAGGTGAAGGGCTGGTCACGGGAAGACCCGGATATTTTTGTTCGCCTGATTCGTTCGGAGAATCATCGTAACGCTCAAAGTGTTGGTCCTTCGGGGATTTATCTTACCTTCGGTTCGGCCCAGGACGGTTTTTCCTTGCTCCAGGAGAATAAGTTGGACGGCACCCTGATTACAGGGGATATGGTGGAAGAAGCCACCGAAAAAGGTATGACCCTGCTTACCCATTACAGCCAGACTTACGGTTTGATTCTCAACACCAAAGGAAGGGAAGAAATGAAAAACGTGTCCCTGCGGAAAGCCCTGGTGGGGGCTGTGGACAGAGAGGTTCTGGCGGGATATCTGCCCCTTTCCTATGAAAAAACAGGGAGCGTGGTTTTGCCTGAAACCTATTACGGAACCCAGCCTTATTCTATGGAAATTTCCTTTGTGGATTCCTTAAAAGAACAAACCGCCCAAAATTTCCAAAAAGCCGTCAAGGAATTGGGAGCAGACGCTCTGCAAGATTTTGAACTTTGGTACGTGGAAAACCCCGGTACCCGTTCGGCTATTGACTATATGGTTCAGTGCTGGCAAAAGGAATTTGGGCTGTACGTCACCCTGAAAGCGGTATCCCAAAGTGAGTTGTGGTATGGTCTTAGTCAGGGGTATTGCCACATGGGTGTTGGCAGACTTTCCCAGCAAGGGAGCAGTTCTTTGGAAATGTTGCAGGAATTTGCCTTTGCGGGAGAAAACAATGCCAATGGTTTTACCAATAAAATCTATGATTCTTTGTTAAAAACCGCCGATACCAAAGGGGATTTGGCATCCCAACAACAATGCGAAGCCTATTTGTTGAATCAGGGCTACGTGATGCCCTTGTATACCACCAAAATCTTTTATGCCTTTGACAGTGGCATTACCGACGTAACGGTGGACAGTTACACCCACGCCCTTCGTTTAGAGAAGGCGGGAAAAATTCAGTGACAAGTGAATAAACCTTTTGTAAGGGGTGCATACTATCACTGACCAAACAAAAGGAGATGAAGTGTAATGTTTATGGATCGAATTGCCTTGATCCTTGTGATCATCGGCGCCTTAAACTGGGGCAGTATCGGGCTGTTTCAATTTGATTTGGTGGCATGGATCGGCGGCGGTCAAGACGCTGTCATCAGTAGAATTATTTATACTGTGGTGGCGCTGGCAGGGATTTGGTGTGTTTCCCTTCTGTTCCGGGAACGGGAAGAAATTGCCGACCGTTCGGATGTATAAACCATAAAAAAGTTGAGGGAATTTATATTTCCTCAACTTTTTTGTAGCAATTTGTTTTAAAATGGTGTATAATAAATAAATCTTGAAGAATGAGGGTTACATATGAATGATTTTGTATTTCAATCGGCAGATATTTTATTGCCAAAAGAAAATTTTGAACAGTGGGCGGTAGTTGCTTGCGACCAATTCACTTCTCAACCTGAATATTGGCAGGAAGTGGAACAAATGGTGGGAGATGCCCCTTCCACTTTGCGCATCACCTTGCCGGAAGCCTATTTGGAAGATGGGGATACCGATGCCCGTATTGCCAAAGTAAATGAAAATATGATTGCCTACCAAAATCAAGGGGTTTTGCAAACCTATGAAGATGCCATGATTTTGGTGCACCGCACCACCGAAAGTGGTACCAGAAAAGGTCTTGTGGGCAAAATTAAACTTGCCGATTACGATTACAGAAAGGGGAGCAAGTGCCTCATTCGTGCCACCGAAGAAACCGTGTTGGAACGCATCCCCCCCAGAGTAAATATCCGTAAAGACGCATCCCTTGAACTGCCTCATGTTCTCCTTTTGGTGGACGACCCGGAAAACACCATATTAAATGCCGCCAAAAAAGGCGACGTAGCTTACGATTTTGAACTGATGCAAAAGGGCGGCCACATTACCGGTTGGTTTGTGGAAAAAGGCGCACAGGAAAAGGTGCAACAAGCCATGGCGGATTTGGCAACAGGGGAAAATCCCTTGCTGTTCGTGGTGGGGGATGGGAACCATTCTCTTGCCACCGCCAAAGAATGTGCCGCACTCAACGGCAATGAAGAGAGTGGCTATGCCTTGGTGGAAATGGTAAACGTGCACGATGATTCCATTCAGTTTGAACCCATTTATCGGGTACTATTCGGGGTGGATGAACAAGATTTGCTTTCCAAACTCCAAGAAAAATTGGGTGCCGACGAGGGCCATAAATACACCGTCGTAACCCCAGCAGGGGAACAGGAAATTACCCTTACCGCCAATGCTAAACTACCGGTTGCCACCTTGCAACCCTTCTTGGATGAATACTTAAAAGAAAACCCCAACGTGAAGATCGACTATATCCACGGGGATGATATTGTTCGTAAACTTTGTAAAGAACAAGGAACCCTGGGTTTCATTTTTGAAGGTATGGGAAAAGACCAACTCTTTGATGCCGTTCGGCAAGACGGGTCACTGCCCCGTAAGACCTTCTCCATGGGTCACGCTCATGAGAAACGGTATTACGTCGAAGCCAGAAAAATTAAATAAAAACACAAAAAACGCCTGTGGATGTTGAAATCCACAGGCGTTTTTTGTTAATCGTCGTCTTCCTCTTCCTCGTCTTTTTCGGGAAGGGGGAGTTTTTCTACCCGTACTTTTTCAATTCTTCGGTCTTCTACAGTGAGTACGGTGAATAAAATGTGGTTGACTTCCACACTGGGGGTTTCGTCTTCTCCGGGAATGTAACCCAGGTGGGAAATGATCATCCCTGCCAGGGTATCGTAATCCCCTTCGGGAAGTTCACGGCCCAATTCGTCTTCCACTTCTTCCAAATCGGTTACACCGTCAATGGTGAACACGGTGTCGGAGAGTTGTTCAATGTCTTCATCCTCGTCGTCGTACTCATCCTGAATGTTCCCCAGAATGGATTCGATCAAGTCTTCCATGGTGACCAAACCGGCAGTTCCGCCGTATTCGTCCACTACAATGGCCATCTGCACGTGCTTTTCGGTCATTTCTTTGAACAAGTCCCCGCATTTTTTGGATTCGGGAACGTAGTATACGCTACGCATTTTATCCGATGCGGTCATATCCGACGGGAAGGTTTTACCGGTATAAGGAAGTAGGTCCTTAGCATAAATTAAACCAACAATATTGTCCAGGTCGTCTTCATACACAGGAATACGGGAAAACCCTTCTTCCATGGCAAGGCGGGCAACTTCTTCCAGGGTGTCGGTTACTTCCACGGCGGTAATGTCGGTACGGTGGGTCATGATTTCCTGGGCAGAAATATCGTCAAATTCAAAGATGTTGTTGATCATCTCTTTCTGACTTTCTTCAATTACCCCTTTTTCTTCCCCAACGTCTACCATCATGCGGATTTCTTCTTCGGTAACCTCTTCGGGTTCTTCATGGGGGTTAATGCCCAGAAGCCGCAAGATCAAGTTGGTAGACAGGGTTAAAACCCAAACGAAGGGTTTGGTAATTCCCCGAACAAATAATAAAATGCCAACCACCCCAAAGGAGATCTTTTCAGGGGCTTTCATGGCAAGGCGTTTGGGAACCAATTCTCCCAAAACCAAAGTAAAATAGGACATAACTAAGGTAACAACAACCAAGGACAGGGTGCTGATCAACCCTGCGTTGTTTTTACCAAAGGTACCTAACGCACCAATCAAATAACTTCCAAATCGGTCAACAAAGGCTTGAGATGCCGAGGCAGATGCCAGGAACCCTGCCAGGGTAACACCGATTTGAATGGTGGATAAAAAGGAAGAGGGATTTTTGGTAAGTTTCAAAATCTTTTTGGCTTTTTTGTGGCCATCCTCCGCCATTTTTTTGATTTTGCTGTCGTTTAACGACACCACCGCAATTTCACTCATGGCGAAAAAGGCGTTTACCAAAATCAAACACACCAGCAATATAATCTGCATCCATAAATTAGTAGGTCCGGGGTCGTCCATAAGGGCAATTCCTCCAAATAATAAAAAATATAGACTATTGACAGGGTAGACCACCCATCTCAACAGTCTATAATATTACAACAATTTTCCAAAAAAGTCAAGAGTCCAGGGGGAGTTTACCCTTCCTCAATGCTTTTGGTGGCGGTGGCATTTAAATCTTGCCCTGCAAAATGCCCGGCTTTGGCTTCGTAAAATGCCTGAACTCCCACCATGGCGGCGTTGTCCCCGCAGTAAGCCAAATCGGGTAGATATAACCTGTATCCCAATTTGTCACATTCTTCTTTCATACGACGGCGAAGAAGCGAATTGGCAGAAACACCCCCTGCCAGAGCAATGGTGGTGTATCCCAATTCTTCGGCGGCGCGGGTGGTTTTTTCGGTTAAGATCTCACAAACGTGATACCGCACCGAAGCCGCCAGATCAGGCACCGAATAGGTTTCCCCCTTTTGCTCACAGCGGTGAATGGTGTTGATAACGTGGGTCTTCAGCCCTGAAAAACTAAAGTCCAGGGGGCAACCTTCCACTTTGGGGTGGGGGAGTTTGTAGGCGGAAGGGTCTCCTTCGTTGGCGATTTTGTCCAGATGCACCCCACCGGGATAACTCATACCCATGGCACGGGCAGATTTGTCAAAACATTCTCCCGCGGCATCGTCACGGGTTCTGCCGATGATGCGGAAATCGGTGTAATCCTTCACTTCCACCAAATGGGTATGTCCCCCGGATACCACCAAGCATAAAAAAGGCGGCTTCAGGTCGGGGTTGGTGATGTAGTTGGCGGCAATGTGGGAGCGCAAATGGTGAACGGGAATCAAGGGTTTGCCCGCCGAAAACGCAAGACCCTTGGCAAAGTTTACCCCCACCAGCAAAGCGCCAATCAGTCCGGGATAAGCGGTGACCCCAATGGCGTCAATCTCCTCCAGGGTGCAGTTTGCTTGAAGCAGGGCTTCTTTGGTCAAGGCAGAAATGGCTTCCGCATGGCGGCGGGAAGCGATTTCGGGAACCACGCCCCCGTATAATTTATGTTCTTCCACTTGGGAAGCAATGCAGTTGGCAAGAACGGTTCGTTCTTCACAAACGGCAACGGCAGTTTCGTCACAAGAGGATTCTATGGCAAGAATTTTCATGGATTTCATCCTTTATTTCTTTTGGTTTTTTTCAAATAGTACCCGCAAACCGTCCAACAGCAAATTGTCGTCTAAAATCATTTCCCGTTTGCAGTAGGGAATCACTTCACTTGCCCGTCCCCCGGTGGCAACCAGGGTGGCACAAGCTTTAAGTTCCTGTTCAATGCGGTCGGCCATGCCGTCCATCATAGAGGCGGTGCCGTAAATCAGCCCGGATTTCATGGCGCTGACGGTATTGGTGCCAATGACTTTATCGGGATTTTTCAAACTCACGTGGGGCAGTTGAGAGGTGCGGGAGGAAAGAGCGTCCAAAGAAATGCCAATGCCTGCGGCAATGGTGCCTCCCAAAAACTCTCCCTTTTCATTGAGGACCGTAATGGTGGTGGCAGTACCTAAATCGTACACAATGCAAGGCATGGGGTATTTTGCCAAAGCCGCCACCGCACCGCAAACCAGGTCAGCCCCGGTTTGAGCGGGGTCGTCAATTTTAATGTTCAGCCCGGTTTTGATGCCCGAACCCACCACCAAAGGGGTTACTTTGGTTACCTTTTCCACCGCTCCCATCATGGCGGAGTTCAAACTGGGAACCACCGAACCTAAAATACTGCCGTGAATATCGGTAGGGTCAATGCTGTTTAAGGTCAATAAGGCGTGTAGATCCACCGCGTATTGGTCGCTGGTACGATTTCGGTCGGTTGCCAGACGGGCAGTGACCACCAGTTCTTTTTCTTTATAAATCCCAAGGGTGATACAGGTGTTTCCCATATCCATAACCAACAGCATATTGTCACATCCTAAACACGTTTTTTCTTATTATATCCAAAAGAAGAACGAATTGCAAGAGAGAATACAAAAACAACGACCCACCCCGTGGGGTGAGCCGTTGCTTTTTAGGTTGACAGGACTGGAACCTGTCACGATTTCGCTCGCCGCCTTTATTCATAAGGCCTTGTGTTCATTTTTGA
>JAZNWL010000053.1:0-7944 GCA_045593325.1 Acutalibacteraceae bacterium
CTGATCGTTGTAAACTGCATCATCCTGGGTCGTGCGGAAGCCTTTGCATCCAAAAATTCCGTGGGGCTTTCCGCCCTGGACGGCCTTGGCATGGGCATTGGCTTTACCCTTGCCCTGACCCTGATGGGGGGCATTCGGGAACTGCTGGGGGCAGGAACCCTGTTGGGGGTTCGGCTGATCGATCAACCTATGTTGATTTTTGTTATGGCTCCCGGTGGCTTTTTCGTGTTCGGCATGCTCATTGCTGCCGCCAATGCCATCACCAAAAAAATGGGCAAAAAGCCGGTGGAAAAAATCGGGTGTGAAGGTTGCCCCAACGCCGCCGCTTGCGGAGGACATTGTGAAGAAACCGAAGAGGAGGGTGACGGAGAATGAGTACTATGATTGGCATTTTAGTCCTTTCCATTTTTGCCGAAAACTTTGTGCTTTCTCAGTTTTTAGGCATTTGCCCCTTCCTGGGGGTTTCAAAAAAACTCAATACCGCCGTGGGCATGAGCGTTGCGGTTATTTTCGTTATGGTGCTTGCCACCGCCGTCACTTATCCCCTGTATGCCTATATTTTAGAGCCCAAGGGATTGGGATATCTGCAAACCATCGCCTTTATTCTGATTATTGCCGCCCTGGTGCAACTGGTGGAGATCGTGCTGAAAAAGTATATGAAACCCCTGTACAATGCCCTGGGCATTTACCTGCCCCTGATCACCACTAACTGCGCTGTGCTGGGAGTTACCATTCTTCACTTTACCAAAGAATACACCTACCCCCAAGCCCTGGTAAATGCTTTGGGTTCGGGTATCGGCTTTTTGGTGGCAATGGTGCTCTTTGCCGGGGTACGGGAACGACTGGATTCCTGCGACGTACCCAAATTTTTGCAAGGGCTTCCCATCACCTTAATTGCCGCCGCCATTGTGTCCCTTTCCTTTATGGGATTTTCAGGGATTGCCGACGGCCTGTTAGGAGGGTAATGCCATGTCTGAAATTTTAACCCCCATTCTCATAATCGGGATCATCGGCTTGATTGCAGGGGCAGGGTTAAGTATTGCCTCTTTGATCTTCGCTGTGCCTACCAATAAAAAACAAGAAGAAATCAAAGAAGTGCTTCCCGGTGCCAACTGTGGTGCCTGCGGCTTTTCCGGGTGCGACGGCTATGCCGCCGCCCTGGCGAACGGCGAAACCCAAAATCCCGGACTTTGTTCCCCCGGCGGGGACGAAACCGCCGCCAATGTTGCCGAGGTTTTAGGGGTGGAAACCACTGCCGCCGTAAAGAAGATTGCTGTTATTCATTGTAACGGCCACCGTGGCAATACCGATACCAAAATGAACTATCACGGCACCATGAGTTGCCGTACCGCCAAACAACTGTACGGGGGGGACAATGCCTGTCAGTATGGTTGCATCGGCTTGGGTGACTGCAAAAAATTCTGTCCCTTTGATGCCATCACCATGGAAAACGGTTTCCCCAAGGTGCTCCCCGCCCTGTGTAAAGGGTGCGGCGTTTGTGTTGCTTCCTGCCCCAAAAACCTGATCTCCCTGGAAGAAATGAACGGAACCTATACCGTCCGTTGCCGTAACCTGGACAAAGGCGCACCCGTGGTAAAGGTGTGTAAAGTCAGTTGCATCGGCTGTGGCTTGTGCATCAAAGCCTGTGAGTTTGACGCAGTAAAAGTGGAAAACAACTGTGCCACCATCGACCCCTCCAAATGTACCGCCTGCGGCAAATGTGCGGAAGCATGTAAACGCGGAGCCATTGATAAACAGTAAAATAAAATATAATGAAAATCACCGTAGACTTAAAACAAAGTCTACGGTGATTCTTTATACTGTTACATTAAAAACAAGACGGTTTGCCAACAGCTTTTTTCAAAATTTCCAAAGCATCTTTGGCATCAATTTTTCCGTCGTTGTTTACGTCAGCGGCGGTTTCCTGATTGGCAAAGGAAGTCAATTTCCCCACCGCGATTTTAAGAACCAACAACGCATCCTTGGCGTTTACGCCCTCATCGCCATTGGGGTTGCCAAGGGTAACCTTTTCAATATCTACAAAGGATAACCGCCATGTTTCGTTGGCATGTTTTTGAGCAGCAGACCCCACCATACCATAGAGAGTCACCTTTGTGGCATCATTGCCATTATACCCAAATGCCCACATTCCAATTTGGGACACACTTGCGGGAATTACCACTTGAATCAGATTGGGACAATAAGCAAACGCTTCCTCTCCTATGGTGGTTATTCCGTTTTTAAGGACGACGTTAGATAATTTTTCACAATTATAAAAAGCTCTTACTCCAATGCTTGTTACACTGTTGGGAATGGTAATTGCAGAAAGATTGATACATCCTAAAAAAGCCATTCCTTCGATAGAGACTACGTTTTCCCCTAAAGTAACGGTTGTCAAAGATGCACAGTTAGAAAATACACTTTGTCCCATATAGGTGACACTATTTGGGATGGTTACCCGAATTAAATGAGGATTACCGGAAAAGGCACCACCTTCAATGGTAACTACCGTATCCGTTACCGTGTATTCTTCGCCGGTTTTTCCGGCAGGATATTGCATCAACATAGTTTTATCTTTGTTGAACAGTACCCCATCCTCTGAACAGAAGTTGGGATTATCGGGGTCAACCGTGATGGATGACAGATTGGTACAACCCGAAAAAACAAAGTCTCCCAAATTTATAAGACTTGCAGGTATGGTAATTTCCGTCAAATTGGAACAACCGGAAAACACAAGGTCACCTATGGTAAGCAGATTTTTGGGAAGAGTTAATTCACTAATAGCGCAATAAGTAAAGGCTCTTTCTTCAATGGTGATTAAACTTTCCGGCAAATCAACAGTCGACAAATTTCCACACCCTGAAAAAGCCATCCTATGTATTTCCGTTAAACCATTACCTAATATTAATTGTGTGAGATGGAAACAATTCAGGAAGGCGCACGCCTCTATAATTTTTACACTATCGGGGATGACAACCTTTTGTACGTAACATTGCTCAAAAGCAACGTCTTCAATCACAGTTACTGTATTGGGAATAACCACTTCCTGCACCCATTCGTCCATATAAAACGAATGGGATCCAATTTTTGTAACGGGATATCCGTCGATACGAGAAGGAATCTCTATTTTTTCTCCACCCCATTTAGCCAAACCCTTAAAAGTGACTTCATCGTTTTCCAAGAAATAACGATATTTTCCATCGGAAGAAATCTGTTCAGAATCAGCTACCACAACAGGAAAAGAGCAAAAAAACAAAGTCATTGACAAAAGTAACGCCAATAAGCATTTTGTAATTCTTGCGGTTGTTTTTTTCACAGGTCATTCCTCCTAACACCAATAGCATACCACATCTCCATTATATTTACAACAAAAGGAAAACGAAAGAACCTCAAAACTGGGAAAGTTTTTATTTGAATCATTATCGTAAGCCCGGCAAGGTTTTCAAAAATGGTGCAGTAAAATCACCGTAGACTGCAAAGCCTACGGTGATTCTTTATACTGTTACATTAAAAACAAGCAGGTTTGCCAACAGCTTTTTTCAAAATTTCCAAAGCGTCTTTAGCGTTGATGTCTCCATCTTTGTTTACATCAGCAGCGGTTTTTTGTTCTTCGGTAAGATTCACTTTCCCAACAGCGGCTTTCAGCACTTCCAAGGCATCCTTGGCGTTGATTTGTTCATCACCGTTCAAATCGCCTAATACAATTTCTTCGCCATCCAAGGCAACAAAAAGAATATCATTTTCGTTGGCGTAAACCTGCGTAGATGAACCTAAATATCCATACAATTTGATATTCCAACATTCCATAAATGCAGTTTCTTCGATAACTGTTTCTTTCCCCAAAATGGTTGCTGCTTCTAACTCACAAAGACAAAACGCCCAATCTCCTATTGTAGTTACGCTTTCCGGAATGGTAATTGTTTTTAAAGATTCGCAACACAAAAAAGCTTCTTCCCCAATCATTTTCAGATTAGTCGGTAACACAACATCTTCCAGTTTGCGGCACGAGTAAAATACACCATTATCAATCATTTGTAATTCTTGAGGCAATGTTATTTTTTTCAATTCTGCACAATCAGTAAAGGCATATCTCCCAATATATTGCAAGCCGGTAGGCAAAACAACCTCCTCCAACTTATCACAATAAGAAAAAGCCGAATTAGCAATTAAATTTATACCGTCCTTAATACAATAGGTTCCTTCTATGGAATCCCTTGCTTCAATACAATAATTCCCTAAATACAAAACCCCGTTTTCCCAATTCTCACTTTGATTGTAATATTTTGTGTTTCGGAAAGCATCCGCTCCTATGTAGGTGATTGTATTTGGGAGTGTAAAACTCATCAAGCTTTCGCATCCTTCAAAAGCAGATGCGGATATTTTTTCAACACTTTCCGGTATCACATAGGATTCGTCCGTTCGTCTCCAACCTTGAGGATACCGAATTAAACAACGTTTATCTTTTGAAAACAAAACACCATTCTCCGAGGAGTAAACTGAATTTTCTTGTGATACATCAATACGAATTAAATTATAACACGCATCGAATACACCGAATGCTCCTTCTTCGCCAATACTTTTTACTTTTTTAGGAATGAATATTTCGTTAATACCACAATTAAAAAACGCATTATCACCAATGGTTTCAATGCTTTCTGGGAGTACTATTTTCGAAAGTTCATGACATTTGTCAAAAGCGTATTCGGCTATATGAATTACACCATTGGGGATTGTATAATTTTCTTGTGGTTTGGCAGACGGATAAGTTATTAACGTTGTTTTATTTTTATTAAACAAAACCCCGTCTTCATCGCAATAATTTTCATTCCCATAGGACACACTACAATCAAGTAGCTTTTCGCACCCTTCAAACACGCCTTCTTCAATACAAGTTACACTGGCAGGAATTTCAATGGAGGTTAATGCTGTGCAATAGCGAAACGCACACCTCTCTATGGTTTGTAACCCTTCGCTTAAAACCACTTCCGAAAGATTTTCACACCAATCAAAAGCCATTACTCCAATTACTTTAACACTAGAAGGAATCACTATGCGCTCCATAGCATCGCAATCACTAAACGTTCTGTAATCGATTGTTGTTACCGGATATCCACCCAAAACAGATGGAATAACAACCTCCTTTTCATTACCGCTATAGTAGTTTATGATAGCCTCTCCATCCATAACACCATAGTTAAACTCTGTTGTGTCTGACGAAGCAACTGCGCAAAATTCAACACTACACAATGTTACAACAATTAAAATCACAGATAACAATTTTTTCACTTATTACTCCACCTTTTCAAAACATTAACCCAATTATAGATGTTTTCCGTCTAAATGTCAATAGAAAGTTTGCGTCTATGTTAAATTAAAATCGGTGATGAAAATGAATATATCATTCGGGGAAAAGGTCCGTATTTTGCGAGAAACCGCAGAGTTGAACCAAACCCAATTGGGGCAACAAGTAAATATGACCCAACGGAAAATCTCCTATATTGAATGCGGAAAATACGAACCAAGTATAGAGGATATCGCTGCTCTTTGCCGATTTTTCAATGTCTCTGCCGATTGGCTGTTGGGATTTCCTCATCACCTTCCCTACCCCAAACGTTAACGTTCTTATACGCAAAAAACACTCCCAAAATTTGGGAGTGTTTTTTCATACTTTTATATATTTTCTCTCTTCTACTGCAAAACAAAAGGCTTTCGAGAATGGTGCAGAATGGCATTTTCTTTGACCCGAAGGCGTATGCGGATACGTCGAGAGGTCAAAAAAATGACAAATTGGTGCAAAAAAGGTATCCCTCGATGGGATACCTTTTTTCGATGTTTTGGTTATACATTCAAGTCGATTGTTGAATCAAACTTTTGTGATGCACATTACCAAGGTATTTACCTTTTGCACCAATGGTTCTGTGCCGTTATCGTAAGCCTTTTAACCAATTCTGCCATACAAAGGAGCCGAGTCCATATCCTTCTTTTGTTCGCGGGCAGGGTCGGCTTGTTTGGCGGGGGCGTTATTGGGGCGACGGTTACGGTCATTCCGATTGTATCCGCCACGTTTGCCCTTTTCGGTGCCGATGACCACACGGCGGTTGGGTTCATCCCCAACGCTCCAGGAGCTAACCCCTTTTACTTCCTGAACGGCGGTATGGATGATACGGCGTTCGTAGGGATTCATGGGTTCCAGGGTCATATTTCTGCCTTGTTTTAAGGCTTGGTTTGCCATACGGCGAGCCAAAGAACGCAGGGTACGTTCCCGTTTTTCACGGTAGTCCCCAATGTTCAGGGTAATACGTTGATATTCCCCTTCCCCACGGTTGGCAACCAACATGGTGAGGTATTGCAGGGCATCCAGGGTTTCGCCGCGACGGCCAACAATGGTGCCAAGGTGGTCACCTTCCAACACGATAGCCAGGTTACTGCCCAACTGACCGCTGGTGATATTGGCTTCCACTTCCATTTTGGAAAGAACGTCTTTTAAGAAAGCCACGCCGTTATCCACAGCGGCTTTTTTTGTAGCATCTTCAATGGGGGTAAGTTCCAATTTGGTTTCTTGTTTCTTTTCTTCTGCGGGTTTTTCAGCCTTTTCGACAACCTTTTTGGATTGTTCGGCTTGGGGTTTGGGTTGTTTTTTGGCGGCGGATTTTTTATCCGACCGTTCATATTTTTCTACCCGTTTCAAGGGTTTTTCATCAGGCAATTCGTAGAAAGCACGAACCTTCGCGGGGCAACCCCCGAACAGGCCAAGTACCTTCTTTTTGGGCATTTCTAAAATTTCAAAATCCACAGCTATATTGTCCGGCAGATTATCCCCTAACAGTTCCAGGGCTTTTTCGCGGGCTTCCCCCACGTCGGCGCCGGTTGCGATAACTTCTCTTAACAAAAGTTACACCTCTCTACTCAGTTTTTAATTCTTTTTCCTTTGCTTTGCGGGCGGCGGCCAATTTAGCCTCTTCCTTGGCAAGCATGGTATACGGTCCGTAGAACCGATGCATAAAGATTTGAATAATCATATTTGCAATGTTGGAGCAAGCCCAATAGAACCCAACAGCACCGGGAACGGTGAAGGAGATCCACAGGGAGATCAGGGGCATCATCAACATCATGCCACCCATGGAACCCCCTTGGGGGTTGGATTGCTTTTGCATTTTCATGCTGACTACCGAAGACAGCATGGCGGTGGCAAAAGACAAAATGGGAATTAACCAGATCCAGCCGATTTGGGAGAACCCTAAATCGAAATGAGGAGTTTCGGTTAAGTTGATACCAAAAAAGTTAAAATTCAAAGTGGCAACTTCTTGTTGCAAGGGAGCCAAAGAAGCGTCTTGTGCCACCAAGCTATTGATGTTATGCACAACGTCCAACTCGGTAACAAGGTTTGCTTCTTTTCCTTGCATGGTTGCCAGCAGGTTGCTTGCTTTGGTAATCATGTCTCCCCCAACGTTCAAAATGTAGGAAAGAGGACTACGAATGGCTTGCCATACCCCCCACAGGAAGGGAAGACGAATCAGCAAAGTCCAGCAACCGCCCATCATGCTGATATTTTCTTTTTGGTAAAGGGCTTGCATTTCGGTTTGATACCGTTGCCGGTCATCACCGCATTTTTCTTTCAAGGCTTCCAAACGGGGTTTTAAAGCCGCTTGTTTGGAAGTGGATTTTTGCTGTTTAATGGAAAGGGGCAGGAAAACAACATTGACCAAAATGGTAAACAAAATAATGGCAGTGGCATAGTTCCCTAAGTCGATAGATTCCAACAGGGAATATAACTGATGCAAAATCCAGCCCATGGCTCTGTAAATGTAACTCAATTTGTTTTCCTCCGTTTAAATTGTTCCCAGGTCTCGGGAACAGGATCATATCCTCCCTCATGGAAAGGATTACAACGAAAAAAGCGGCGCACTGCTAAATAGGTGCCCCGAAAAAAACCAAATCGTTGTA
>JAZNWL010000054.1:0-2621 GCA_045593325.1 Acutalibacteraceae bacterium
GCACAAAGCGGGAACTTCTTTGGGTTGTTCTTTCAAGGGCAGTTCTTTGGGAAGATATAACCGATTCATTTCAAAATAACGGGAATCGGGATTTTTGCGGTTGATGTTGGTTGCCAATACCGTCAACATGCTGGTAACAAGTTGGGTGCGCATGGTGGAATATTCGTCTCCCAAGGGGTTGCGAATGGTAATGGCATTGCGACGAGCATCGTCCTCATCCAAATGAAGTACGTCAATGCTTTTGCTGCCAAAGAAAGAGTAAGTGGTGATTTCATGGGCACCGTTGGCACACAGCAATTCCTTCACCTGATTGTCTTTTTGCCGCTGGGGTAAAATATTACCACGAATAACAGCGCCGCGCATGGGTTTGCCAATGATGTGGTCATATCCGTAAATGCGCATCACTTCTTCTGCTAAGTCTGCACGGCCTTCCACATCTTCACGGAAGGTGGGAATTTTGGTGGTAAGCATGCCGTTTTCCAAGGTGGTTTCCAAAGAAAGGGAGTTTAAGATGGAAACCATGGTTTCAAAGGGAACTTCAACACCCAAAAGGTCGTTAATGCTTTGTGCGGATACGGTGATAACCCGTTGTTCGGGGAGACCATTGTTTTTGTCGATGGTGCCGTCAACAATATCACCGGCATCCAGATCGTAAATCAGTTGCAAAGCACGTTCCATGGCGTATTCACTGCGGAATACGTCGATCCCTTTTTCAAAACGGGCGCTGGATTCGGTGCGAATCCCCAATGCACGGGCGGTTTTACGCACGTTGTCGCGACGGAACCGAGCGGATTCTAAAAACAGGGAAGTGGTATCTTCTTTGATTTCGCTGTTTAAGCCACCCATGATACCTGCCAGACAAGAGGGCTTTTCACCGTCAGCAATGACCAACATGGTGTCGTTGAGTTCATGTTCTTTTTCATCCAAGGTGGTAATTTTTTCGCCGTTTACTGCGTTTCTTACAATGATTTTATCACCGGTAATATCTCTGCGGTCAAAGGCGTGCATAGGTTGACCGGTTTCCAACATAACAAAGTTGGTAATGTCAACAATATTGTTAATGGGGCGCATACCGGCAGCCTTCAAGCAAAGTTTTAACCATTCAGGCGATTCCTTGATTCGAAGATTATTGACGCAACGACCGATATAACGGGCACACAAATCATAGTTTTGCACATCTATAGAAATATAATCGTTTACGTCGCCGCCTTTGGTTTCATATTTTGGAACAGGCATTTTAAATTCAGTTCCCAAAACAACAGCAACTTCTCTGGCAACCCCTAAAACACTTTGACAGTCAGGACGGTTAGCGGTGATTTTAAAGTCAATAACATAATCATTCAAGTGCAGGATTTGCCGCATATCCACACCAACGGGAGTACCTTCTTTTAAGATCAGAATGCCATATACTTCGGCACCGGGATAATCGCTGTCGTTGATACACAGTTCTTCCCCTGAGCACAACATACCGTTAGAGGGAACGCCACGGAGTTTTCCTTTTTTAATGTGCATGCCATTGGGCAGATGGGAATCATGCATGGCAACAGGAACAACAGCGCCTTCGAAAACGTTGTCGGCACCGGTAACGATTTGAATGGGTTCTTCGCCACCTACGTCAATTTGACAGATTTGCAATTTGTCAGCGTCGGGGTGTTTTTCCAATTTTACGATTTTGCCGGTAATTACGTTACTCATGGTTTGGGAAAGGTCCACAATGCTTTCCACTTCGAAACCCGCCATAACCATTTTATCGCACAATTCGTCTACCGAAACGGGAATATCTACATAATATTTTAACCAGTTTAAAGAAATATTCATGGTATTGGTCCTCCTTATTGGTCAAATTGTTCCAAGAAACGTAAATCGTTTTCGAACAGTAAGCGGATATCGCTGATTTTATAACGGGTGGTGGTTAAACGGTCCAAACCGATACCAAAGGCAAAGCCAGAATATTCTTCAGGGTCAATGCCACATCCCGAAAGAACGTTGGGATGAACCATCCCTGCACCTAAAATTTCAATCCAACCTGCGCCTTTGCAAACACGACATCCTTTGCCGCCACATTCGGGACAAGAAACGTCAACTTCAACGCTGGGTTCGGTGAAGGGGAAGAAAGAAGGACGGAACTTGATTTTGGCATCGGGTCCGTAAATCTCTCTGGCAACCTGCTCCAGGCAACCTTTTAAATCACACATGGTGATGTCTTTATCCACAACCAAGCCTTCAATTTGGTGGAACACAGGGGAGTGGGTGGCATCCACTTCGTCTGCACGGAATACCCGCCCGGGGCAAATAACCCGAATGGGGGGCTTTCTGTTTTCCATGGTACGAATCTGGGCGGCAGAAGTCTGGCTGCGAAGAAGCAGATCTTCCCCCACGTAGAAGGTATCTTGCATATCTCTGGCAGGATGGTCTGCAGGGATATTCAAGGCTTCAAAATTGTAATATTCGGTTTCAACTTCAGGACCGTCTACAACGTCAAAGCCCATAGATTTGAAAATATCGATCATGTCATTGAGAACACGGTTCAAAGGATGTAATCCGCCTTTTTTAGTGGTAACACCAGGCAGGGTGACGTCCACCGCTTCTGCGGCAAATTGTTTTTCTTCCTCTTCTTTTTT
>JAZNWL010000055.1:0-10811 GCA_045593325.1 Acutalibacteraceae bacterium
GGTTCATTTGAGGATGGGTATTCATTCTTTATTCCTCCTTATATTTAATAATATCGCCGGGTTGGCAGTTTAATTCCCTGCAAATGGCTTCCAGGGTGGAAAAACGAATGGCTTTGGCTTTTCCCGTTTTTAATATGGAAAGGTTCGCCTGGGTAATGCCGATTTTTTCCGCCAGTTCCAGCGAGGTCATTTTTCGCATTGCCAACAAAACATCCAAATCTATCTCTATCATAGAATCCCCACCTTTTTTATATGGTCAAATCGTTTTCTTCGCTGATTTCCACGGCGCTTTGCAACACGTTTTTCACAATGCGAAGAAGCAAACCAACAAATCCTGCGGCAACCGCCACAAACAAAAGGGGAAGGTAAAAGAATCCACCAATAAAGGTGAGAATAGAAACAATAAAACAACACCAAGAGATGATCCGAAGGTATTTTACATTAGGACGAATAAAAATCTCCTCCTTTCGAATATTGTTCAAAAGCCGAAACAGGGCGTATAGTGCAACATAAGCAAAGGTGGCACAGGGGTAAAAGAAAATATAAAACACGTTTATTATGTGAGTAAAAGCCTCACCGTTTAACGGCCATCCCCGATAAGAGCAAAACCATAACCGCATGCCCATAGGACCAAAAAATGAGGCGGCGGTAACGGCAATGGTTATGATGATGGTGAAAATAAGAGAAAGGGTAACCGAGTGTTTACGAGTCCACATAAAAATTTCCTCCAATTCCTTTTTCTGCCATCATGGTAACACAAGAATTATCGTTTGTCAATAATTTTGTTATCGTTTTACGATAATTTTGTAACAGACAAAAGAAATACCGTTGCAAAAAGAAGCGGGGTGTGGTATAACAAAAACATAAATACACTGCGAAGGTTGGTGCCGTTTATGAATTGGAACAAAGCCAAAGAAACCGCCAAACAACTGGTTTCTCAAATGACGGTAGAAGAAAAAATCAGTCAGTTAATGTATAACTCTCCTGCCATTGAACGATTGGGAATTTCCCAATGCAACTGGTGGAATGAAGCCGCCCACGGGGTAGCAAGGGCCGGGGTTGCCACGGTGTTTCCCCAAGCTATTGGCATGGCGGCAACCTTTCACCCGGGGCTCGTTCAGGAAGTTGCACAGGCGGTATCTTTGGAAGCACGGGTAAAATACAATCAAAACGTAAAGTTTAATGACCGTAGCGGAAAATACAAATGGCTTACCTTTTGGACTCCCAACATCAATATTTACCGTGACCCCCGTTGGGGACGAGGGCAAGAAACCTATGGGGAAGACCCGTACTTGACTTCGGTGATGGGCAATGCCTATATCAAAGGGTTGCAAGGAGACGGCGAGTTTTTAACTTCCGCCGCTTGTGCCAAACATTTTGCGGTGCATTCCGGTCCCGAAAGTAAACGACATGGGTTTAACGCGGTGGTATCTCAAAAAGATTTATGGGAAACCTACCTTCCTGCCTTTGAAAAGGCGGTGGAAGAAGGTGTTGCAGGAGTGATGGGTGCTTACAACCGAACAAACGGAGAACCCTGTTGTGCTCACTCCTATTTAATGGAAGAAGTATTGGAAAACAAGTGGGGTTTCCAAGGATATTACGTTTCCGACTGCGGTGCCATTGCAGATATTTTTTATAACCACAAGGTAACCGAAACTATGAAAGAAGCGGCGGCATTGGCTCTTTCCAAAGGATGCCACTTGAATTGTGGCGAAGCCTATGAACATTTACTGGATGCCTACGAGGAAGATTTGATCACCGAAGAAGAAATAACTTTGGGAGCAGAACGCTTGTTTACCATTCGTGCTTTGTTGGGGGAATTTGAAGAAAAGCGTCCCTTTGAAGAAATACCATACTCTTTGTTGGATTGCAAAGAGCATCAAGCACTGAATGAACAAGCCGCTAAAGAAGCCATGGTTCTTTTAAAAAATCAAGACCATTTCTTGCCTTTAGGCAATAAGTACAAAACCATTGCAGTGGTGGGTCCCAACGGCAATTCCACCACCGTTTTGGAAGGCAATTACCACGGACACGCTTCAGAATATATTACGGTTTCTTCTGGCATACGTAAGGTGTTTGAAGATGCCACCGTTTTGGTTGCCGACGGATGCCCCATGTGTTCCCACCGAAGAATTGGAGAAGACGGCTTTGAAGAAATGCGAGGAGATGGTTTGGGTGCCGCCTGTCAGGCAGATGTAACCGTTCTTTGTTTGGGGTTGGACCGTTATGTGGAAGGGGAAGAAATTCCCGATTTGGCAGAAGACTGCTTTGACCACGGGGATAAACGCACCATGCAGTTGCCCAAGTGTCAAATGGATTTGGCAAAAGAAGTGTGTGATCTTTGCGAAAACGTAGTGATTGTTGTGCTTTGCGGCAGTGCGGTGGATTTGGGTGAAGAAGTCAACCGCAAAGCCAAAGCCATTGTTCACGGATGGTATCCCGGTGCCCGTGGGGGACTTGCCTTGGCTGAACTCTTAAAAGGCACCTATTCTCCCTGTGGGAAATTGCCCATTACCTTCTATACCAATGAAAACACCTTGCCGGATATTACCGATTATGCCATGGAAGGCAGAACCTATCGTTATATGAACGAGAAACCTTTGTATCCCTTTGGATATGGGTTGAGTTACGTGGACTTTGAATATCAAAAAGCACAGGTTTTGGAGCAAGATGAACAAACCGTTACCCTTTCGGTAACCTTGCAAAACAAGGGAATAATGGATGCCACCGAAAAGGTACAAGTGTACGGGGAATTCACCGATACTCGTACCACCACTCCCAATTTTCAATTTTGCGGAGTAGCCTCAGTGGATTGTAAAGCAGGGGAGCAGGTTTCTACCCAAATTAGGATAGAGAAATATTGGCTCAAAGCGGTGCTGGAGGACGGCTCCCGGGTATCCCCCAACGGAGAAATTACCCTATATGTGGGCGGTCACCAACCCGACCAGAGAAGTAAAGAACTTTGCGGGTCCGGCTGTCTACAACTGAAAGTGAATCAATAACGGTATATAGAAAACCCAACCTGTGATACGCGTCATAGGCTGGGTTTTTGCTGTGGGAAAAGAAGAACATCTTTTCCTTGTCTTACTGCATAATCAAACGCTATCTTTGTACCGCTTTTGCGGTTGGTTGGTGCGTTCTCTATATCATAATAAATCAGACAAAAGTGGCTATGATCAATCATTTGGTAATTACGTTCCACGTATACCGCCTTGCCTGAACCAACAATTTTTGAGGGATAATAAGTGTCCTCGTAATATTTTAAAAGATAGTTTTTATATTCCTCGTTGATGGACGGATATTCTGCCCGCACGTATACCCGTTTGATGTGAGGGTGTTTTTCTTTTATTTTGGTTACCAGCGCAAGGCAAAGGTCGTTAAATTGGCTTTTACTGCCAAATAAAAAGGTATCTATCTTTTCATTTATAATGAGCCTTTCAATGGTTTCGTACAATGTGGTTTTCAGTTCTTGGGTTTCATTTATGGTTCTATGCCCAATGAAACAACAGGTATTCGTTTCCATTTGTTTCACCTCAAGTAAATTATTCATCAATTATTATACATTATCATTTACATAAAGTAAATAATCATTTACTTTTAAAAAGTAATAAATTGATTCGTTTCCTTGTAAACTATTTACATAAGGGAGGCGGAACAATGAAAACAGAGTTTGCTGAAAAATATATAACTTTAGGTTTGAAAATTGCCTATTATCGTAAAAAGGCAGGTTATACGCAAGAAGCGTTTGCAGAACTAATTGATAAGAGCGTAAACTTTGTAGGTCAAGTAGAAGGGACAGGTACCGTTCGCGGTGTTTCCTTGGAAACCTTGTTTAAAATTGCCCAAGTGCTGAATATTTCTCCTTCTAAATTATTGGAAGAAGATTAAGGTGTAAATCCGTTCATCATAGCAAAAACCCTCTCTGCCAAAAAGCAGAGAGGGTTTGGTTTATAAGGGATTCATCTAAAGGTTTGAATAAATGTCAGGTTTACCGATGTGCTTTGCATTGTCAAATTAGGTTTCTTACCTACCAAAGATTTAATATTCTTTTGAGAGCAAGAAGTCTGCGATGTGCATTGTCTTGATATCCTGTCAAAACCGTGGTTTTTTTGAATAACTACTCGGTGAGGGGTTTCATCGTGGGGAACAAGATTACTTCCCGAATACTGTCAGAGCCGGTGAGGAGCATAACGGCGCGGTCAACGCCAATGCCCATGCCGCCTGTGGGGGGCATACCGTATTCCATGGCGGTGAGGAAATCTTCATCCAGCATTTCGGTTTCATCGTCGCCCCGTTCCCGTTGTTCCACTTGTTTCATAAAACGTTCCCGTTGGTCGATGGGGTCGTTGAGTTCGGAGTAAGCGTTAGCGATTTCGCTGTGACAAATGAACAATTCGAACCGTTCGGTCAAGCGGGGGTCAACAGGAGATTTTTTGGTTAAGGGGCTGACTTCCACGGGATACATGGTGATAAAGGTGGGTTGGATCAAATGTTCTTCCACCCGTTGGTCGAAGCAAGCATACAAAGCGTTGCCCCAGGTGGGTTCGGCGGCTTCGTTTAATTCCACGCCTTTGGCTTCGGCGGCGGCGACTGCTTCGGCATTATCGGTAATGGCATCAAAATCAATGCCAACGTATTCCCGAACGGCTTCCACCATGGTCATACGGCGCCAGCCGGGAGTCAGGTCAATATGTTCGCCCATCCATTCCACTTCATAGGTGCCTAAAATTTCTTTGGCAGCCCCTGAGATGATGCCTTCGGCAATATCCATCATGTCGTGGAAATCGGCATAGGCTTGATACAATTCCACCGAAGTAAATTCGGGGTTGTGTTTGGTGTCCATGCCTTCGTTACGGAAGATACGGCCAATTTCGTATACACGGTCCATTCCGCCGATGATCAACCGCTTTAAGGGCAATTCGGTGGCGATACGCATATACATATGCAGATTCAGGGTGTTGTGATGGGTAATAAAGGGACGGGCGGAAGCACCCCCGGCAATGGTGTTGAGCACAGGGGTTTCCACTTCGATGTAACGGCGGTCGTCCAGATATTTCCGCATATATTTGATGAATTGAGAACGAATGGCAAAGTTGCGTTTTACGTTGGGATTCATAATTAAATCCACATACCGTTGACGGAACCGCAAATCGTTGTTGGTTAAGCCGTGGAATTTTTCAGGCAAGGGGAGAAGGGATTTAGCCAGAATTTCAATGTGGGTGGCATGTACCGAAATTTCCCCGGTTTTGGTGAGGAATACGGTACCTTTTACCCCAACGATATCCCCGATATCCCATTTTTTGAAGGCGGCGTAATCTTCTTCGCCAACGTCGTCACGGCGAACGTATAATTGAATGTCACCTTCGCCGTCCCGCAGGCCAACGAAACTGGCTTTCCCCATAATACGGCGTGCCATAATACGCCCTGCCAGGGAAACTTCTTTGCCTTCATAGGCTTCAAAGTCGGCTTTGATTTCAGTGGAATAGGCGGTAACGTCATATTTGGTTTTTACAAAGGGGTCGTTCCCGGCTTCGCACATGGCTGCCAATTTGTCACGACGCACTTGCAAAATTTCGCTTAAATCCTGTTCGGGTGCTTGATTGGTTTGCATATTTTCTGCCATAGGGCAACACTCCTATAAAATTTCTACAATCTTAATCTGAATCATTCCGCCGGGAGTTTCCACGTCTACCACTTCACCGGCAACGTGACCCATAATGCCACGGCCAATGGGGGAATCGTCGGAAATTTTTCCACCGCGGGGGTCGGCTTCAGCAGAGCCTACCAGTTGATAAACTTCTTCTTCGTTAAATTCCAAATCCAGAATTTTAACAGTGGAGCCAACGTGAACTTTGTCACCGCTCATTTCTTCTTCGGTGATGAGTTTCACGTTTTTCAGCATCACTTCCAAATCGGCGATACGGGCTTCGATTTTAGCCTGTTCGTTCTTGGCTTCGTCGTATTCACTGTTTTCGGAAAGGTCACCAAAAGACAGTGCCACTTTGATTTTTTCGGAAACTTCTTTCCGTTTCACGTTGCGGAGGGTTTCCAACTCCTCTTGGTATTTTTCCAAACCTTCTTTGGTGAGCATTACCTGTTTAACTGCCATGATATCCATTCCTTTCGGTTATAGCGGACAAACCGCTGATTGATATATACATACCCCATCATTATATTAAAAAAATCCTTGTATGTCAAGGGTTTGAGCCAATTCTTTTGGGGAAAACAAAATCCGATGCCCTGTTTTTGGGGGCATCGGATAATTTTATGGAATCATTAAACTTTTTGATTGGTTTTCAAAATAACGTCATGGGAACCGCCTTCTACAATACTTACCGAAGAAACCAGGGTAAGACGTGCATTCTTTTGCAGGTCGGCAATGTTGGTTACCCCAACGTTACACATGGTGGATTTTACTTTGTAAAGGCTCTTTTCCACGTTGTCGTGCAAGGAACCGGCATAGGTAACGTAAGAGTCAACCCCTTCTTCGAAGGACAGTTTGGATTTTCCGCCCAGGTCATACCGTTGCCAGTTGCGGGCGCGGTTGGAACCTTCGCCCCAATATTCTTTAACGTAAGTGCCGTTGATGTTCAGTTTGGGGGTGGGGCTTTCGTCGAAACGGGCGAAATAGCGACCCAACATTACGAAATCGGCGCCCATTGCCAAAGCCAGGGTAATGTGATAATCGTGAACGATACCGCCGTCAGAGCAGATGGGAACGTAGATACCGGTTTCTTCGAAGTATTCGTCACGGGCAGCGGCAACTTCGATCAAAGCGGTTGCCTGACCGCGGCCGATCCCTTTGGTTTCACGGGTGATGCAGATGGAACCGCCGCCGATACCAACTTTAATAAAGTCAGCCCCGGCTTCAGCCAGGAAGCGGAATCCGTCACGGTCAACCACGTTACCGGCGCCAACTTTTACACTGTCGCCGTATTTTGCGCGGATAAAGTCGATGGTTTTCTTTTGCCAGCAGGAATACCCTTCGGAAGAGTCGATGCACAAAACGTCAGCCCCGGCTTCCACCAAAGCGGGAACCCGTTTTTCATAGTCCAGGGTGTTGATCCCGGCACCAACCATGTAACTCTTGTTGGCATCCAACATTTCGTTGGGGTTTTCTTTGTGTTGAGCATAGTCCTTACGGAATACGAAATATTTCAGGCAACCGTTGTCATCCACCAAAGGCAGAGAGTTCAGTTTATTTTCCCAGATGATATCGTTGGCTTGTTTCAAAGAGGTGTTGGCAGGAGCGGTGATCAATTTATCCAGGGGAGTCATGAACTCACGAACCACAATATCGGTGGACATACGGCTGACACGATAGTCACGGCCGGTAACGATCCCTACTAATTTGCCGCTGGCGGTGCCGTCTTCGGTAACGGCAATGGTAGAGTGACCGTTTGCTTCCACCAAAGCCAGAACGTCTGCCAGGGTCTGATCGGGACGTACGTTGGAATCACTCACCACGAAGCCTGCTTTGTAAGCTTTCACTTTGGCAACCATGGCGGCTTCATCTTCCACCGTTTGGGAGCCGTAAATAAAACTCATACCGCCTTCTTTTGCCAAAGCAATGGCAAGGGTATCGTTGGAAACCGATTGCATGATGGCGGAGATCATGGGAATGTTAAGAGAAATATCAGGTTCTTGCCCTTTACGGAATTTTACTAAAGGGGTTTTCAACGAAACGTTGGCGGGAATACAATCTTCGGAAGTGTACCCGGGAACTAAAAGGTATTCGCTGAAAGTGTGAGAAGGTTCAGAATAATAAAATGCCATAAGAATTTCTCCTTAACTTTAAAATATATTTAATCCATTTTATCACATATTTTCCCGTATGTCTATTAAAAAATACATATTTTTTGATATTTCTTTTTGTGAAAAGTGCAAAAAAGAGTAAGTAAAACCCCCAAGCACCTTGGATGGGTACTTGGGGTTGAAAAACGAAAATACTAAAATCGGCAAAGAATCAAACAAACTTTATTGAATAGCACGATACAAAAGGAAAATTTCTTTGGGTTCCTGTGTATGCTTCCGGATTACCGTAGGTTTACGAGAATGGTACAGGAACGCACCTGAAAAGGAAAACAACTCCTCAAGGCGTTCGCTTGAGGAGTTGTTGAAATTACTACTTACCGCAGAGTTCCATAGTATCCTTTGCAATCATCAATTCTTCATTGGTGGGGATAACCAGGATTTGAATTTTAGAATCGGCAGCAGAAACATTGTTTTCATCGCTGGTACGTTTTGCGGCGTTGTTTTTGTCGCAGTCGATCTTAGCGCCCATGAATTCAATGTTTTTGGCAACCTTTTCGCGGTATTGGGGATTGTTTTCACCGATACCGCCGGTGAAAACAACAGCATCCACACCGCCCATGGCAGCGGCATAACCGCCAACGTATTTGGTGAGTTGATGGCAGATCATGTTTTCAATCAGTTGGCAACGAACGTCACCGTTTTTGGCACCTTCTTCAATGTCACGGTTGTCGCTGGTTTTTTGAGAAACACCCAGGATACCGGATTTTTTGTTCATGATGGTATCAATTTCAGCGGGGCTGAGGTTTTCTTTTTGCATGAGCAGGGGAATAATAGCAGGGTCAATGGAGCCGCAGCGAGTACCCATCATGATACCTTCCAGGGGAGTAAGCCCCATGGTGGTGTCGAAGCATTTTCCGCCTTTTACAGCGGCAATGGAAGAACCGTTGCCCAAGTGGCAGGTAACAATGTTGATGTCTTCAGGGTTCTTGCCCAGCATAGCAGCAGCACGACCGCTAACGTAACGGTGAGAAGTACCGTGGAAGCCGTAACGACGGATGCGGTATTTTTCATAATATTCGTAGGGCAGAGCATACATGTATGCGTAATCGGGCATGGTTTGGTGGAAACCGGTGTCGAACACGGCAACTTGGGGAACGCCGGGCATCATTTTTTCGCAAGCGCGAATACCGGTTAAGTTGTGGGGGTTGTGCAAGGGCCCAAGTTCACAGCATTCTTCGATGGCTTCGATAACTTTTTCGTCAATGATAACCGAACCGGAGAATTTTTCGCCCCCGTGAAGTACACGGTGACCTACAGCGGAGATTTCTTCCAAAGAGGAGATAACACCGTGGTCAGCAGAAGTCAAAGCGTCAATCACCAATTTGATGGCTTCGCCGTGATTTGCCATTTGTACTTCTACTTTATAATCGTCTTTTCCGGGAACAGCGTGTTTGAAGTTGCCGCCGGCAATCCCAATGCGGTCGCAAAGACCTTTTGCCATAACAGTTTCGTTTTCCATATCAAATAATTGATATTTGATGGAAGAACTACCTGCGTTAATAACCAGAATTTTCATGGTACTACACCTATCCTTTTTTCATTTTACAAAATAACCAACAGTCATTTTACCATGGAATACCAACTCTGTCAAGGGCTTTAGGGAGGAACAGCCTATTATTTGGAGTATAATGATTCCAATTTACCAACAGCGAATTTTAATACATTCAAAGCGTCTTTTGCGTTAATACTACCGTCGGCATTCACATCGCCGGCAAAAATTTGGGTTTGTGTAGCGCTAACGGATCCCACCGCGATTTTCAAGGCAATCAGTGCGTCTTTGGCGTTTACTTTGCTATCGTCATTCATATCGCCGAATTGTCCGTTTTCATTGATGGGTTCAAATTTGAAACTATGGTATTGAGCAAAACTTTGGGCAACCGAACCTTCAAAACCCACGATGGTAAACCCTTTTACCCGTTGTTCTCCTGATTCGTCTTGGTAAATACCCAAATCACATTCTTGCATCCATCCCACACTGCCGGGTATCGTAATTTTGGTGAGGCTTTTGCAACCCATAAACACAGACCAATCGATTTCCTTTAAAGCAGTGCTCAAGGTGACAGTTTCCAACGAACTGCAACCATTGAAGGCATCGGCAACGATTTTGGTAACCGTTTGGGGGATGTGGATTTCTTTCAAAGAAGCGCACCCTTCAAAGGCACCGTGACCAACTGTCACAGTATCTTCCGGTAAGGTGATATCGGTAAGAGAAACACAACCGGCAAACATATCTTGAGGAATGGTTTTCATGTTTTTGGGCAACACAACTTTGGTTAAGGCGGTGCAACCACGGAAGGTATCATAAACGAATCCGGTGGAATTTCCTTCAAAGATTACGGTTTTTAAATTGTGGTTCTCTACAAAGGAACCCAAACCAATATATTCAACGGAAGCGGGAATGATGAATTCTTCTACAGCGGTTTCGGAAAAACAATACTCGCCAATGTGAGTTAAATTTTTAGGCAAGTTTACCTTGGCAAGCTTATGGCATCTTTTAAAAACGCCCCCATTTAAAGTTTTTAACGATTGGGGTAACTGTACTTCCACAAGATTACTGCAGGACTCAAAGGTGCAAAGGAAGTCCCCCATCGTTTCCACACCTTCGGAAACCACCACCTTGGTAATGGTGTTATTTTCGTAAAAGGTACGGCTCAACGCGGTTACCGGGCAACCGTCCAACTCGGCAGGGGTCGTTACTTCGGTGTCACTACCTAAATAGCCGGTAAGGGTAGCTTGACCGTTGCTTACAGTATACTCCCAATCTCCTTCTGTGAAAGCCTGAACACCCAAAGGCACAACAGCCATACACAAAACAAAAATCAAGAGAACAGAAATGATTTTTTTCATAATGAATCCACGTATAATTAAAACCATCTCGAAAGGGGTGGTTTTAATTATATCTCCTTTCTTAAAATTTTGATTATATTTGTAGGAGTAGCTACCTACGATATAATTAAGACAAGCACTGTGGATTTGTATCTATATCATTACAGCTT
>JAZNWL010000056.1:0-1752 GCA_045593325.1 Acutalibacteraceae bacterium
CGTATTGCCTATGCTTGCTACGTTTCTCACATTGGTAACGGTACCGTTACGGTGCTTCAACCCACCGATTACGATACCAACGGCTACGTGAATGAGGGCGGTTTGCTCCATATTTCCGCCAATGCGGATGAAGGATATAAAATTCTTGCCATTACCGTAAATGGAATTCCCCAAGCTTTGAACAGCTACGGCGATGGAGAGAATTTAACCTCTGCCCAGATTGTTGTGGAGGAGGTAAAGGAAGCCACAAGTGTTCTTGTTACCTTCTCCTCCCCCGAAACCCAATACGTTACTTTGGATATTGTGTGGAACGAAGGGGGCGTTTGTAATGGAGGAGCTTCTTCCGAGCAGGTGGTAAAAGGGCACAGCTATTCCATTTCCATTGTTCCCAACAGCGGATACGAAGTGGCGTATATTTACGACGGTGATACCGTGATCGATAACTTTGTTGGTGATGCGTATTACGTTCGGGATTTAAACGAAAACCGAGTGGTAACGGTTGAATTCAAACAAAAAGAATTGCCCTTCCGTTACGGGGATATCAATCGGGACAATAAAGTGAATGCCGTTGATGCCCTTATGGTGTTGAAATTTGCGGTTGGGAAATTAGAGTTGAACGAGGAAGAAAAAACCTTGGCACGGTTGGATTTGGATGATGCCATCAACGCCAAGGATGCGTTATTGATTTTAAAATACGCTGTGGGAAAAATCCAAAAATTCCCCGTGGAAGAATAAAAAACAACCATATACTAAGGAGGTATTTTTATGAAAACTTGTAAACAATGCGGTATGCAATTGGAAGACGCTGTTACGTTCTGCCCCGGTTGCGGATTTAACACAGAACAACCTATGGAACAGCCTGCTCCTGCGTTGGAAGCACAGCCTGTTCAAGAGCCCGGGGCAATGCCTCAGCTCGCTTCGGATTTGGCAGGTAAGGTGAAAAGCCTGAACAACACCGCCGATGAAACCGCCGACCACGATCCTGCAGGTATTCAAGCCAATAAGGTGATGGGGATTTTGGCTTACATCGGGCCGTTGGTATTTGTTCCTATGTTTGGAGCAAAAGGCTCACGGTTTGCCCGTTTCCACGCCAACCAAGGGTTAATTTCCTTTATTTTGAACGCAGGTTACGGCATTGTACATTTCATTCTCACCTTGATTTTGCAAGCCATTTTCCCCTTGGAATGGGTATCCTTATTCTCGGTTTCCCGCGGTGCAATTTATAACATCCTTGCCACCGTGCTGGGTCTTCTGTGGATTCCCCTTGCGGCCATTGCCGTTTTGGGCATTATCAATGCGGCAAACGGAAAAGCCAAAGAATTGCCCCTTGTTGGAAAATTTAAGATTTTGAAATAAAAACCCCCCCGCCATACGGATGTACCGGCGGGTGGGCATGGAAGTGGCAACACCCGATTTTCGGTTGTTTATGCTGGAAGAACAAAAATAAAATCAAACCCGCCTTTCTGATGAATGGCGGGTTTGGTTTATGTTACGGTTGAATTGTTACAACAAAAGATAACCTTTCCGGTTATTGCGCAATGTTACCAAACAAACTATACTAAACACAAGGTACCTTAGATTGTAACAAAAGGAGTGACTAACTATTAAAAGTCAAGACCTTTTTTGAAAAAATCAGGAAATGAAAAAATAGGTGCACTTAAATAAACCATATGTTTTAAGGACTTAAAAAATATTAGTTTGACATTATCTCATGGCATCAGGATCATAAGCAAGATTTTTGGTTTGCAGAGC
>JAZNWL010000057.1:0-47420 GCA_045593325.1 Acutalibacteraceae bacterium
AGACAAGCACTGTGGATTTGTATCTATATCATTACAGCTTAGACTGGTGAGGAGTGACTCAAACCACAGTGGTTTGTCTGAAATGGTAATCGGTTAGTTAACGCTTCGACGTTTTCATTTGCGTGAATACAAGGACAAGCCTTCTGTGGAAAACAGCAGTGCAGAAAAGTAAAGGAGGAACCCATGTATTACATTGGAATCGACATTTCAAAATTCACTCCTAATAAAATGGCTGTATTATAAATACCGTTCTTATAAAAATAAAGGTGTTGTTATCTTTACTGAATGGTAATGGTAACTTGGGTTTTGGTTTGGGGGGTGGGGGCGCAACGAGCGTCACATCCGATTCCTTCCACCCATAAAACGCCCTGTTCATCCCGTAACACCAGCAGGCGGTGTCGCCGGTGGTGGGGAATCTTCAGTTCGTTAAACAATTTTTTCAAGGATTTGGTGCATCTCCGATGAGGTAGGGTGATACAGTCCCCGGGCAAACGGGTGCCCAGCTGTAAACACTTTCCTATTTTATCACCGTCTGGACCGTTATATGTTAATAAATTGCAAACTTTTTGGGACAATTCTTCTTTTTCAAGAGGATTGCTTTCCAAAGTGATTCGTCTGCCGTTATATTCAAAAGAGGTTCCTGTCACTTCCACCGAAATAGGGGCCGGCGGAGGGGACTCTTCCGTTTCCAGTGTCAGCAATCCCTGGAATACACAGGCGGTAACCCCTTGGGTCAAGGAGCACTTCCCTTCTCCCTTTTTCAGCAGTTCTTCTAAGCTACCTCGCATCACCGCTGAAACGTTTCCCAAAGATTCCTGTTGGAACAGGTGTTTCAACGCGTATTGCAACACCGCAGGGTGGGCGTTGTTCAGCACACGGATTTGATACCCGTGTTGGGTTTCGGCTTCCTGTAATAATTGTTCACCAACCAGGGATAAATAATCAAAATCTTTTTGATTGGCAGTGGTGCAACGGTTTACACTTTCCAAAAATGAGGGGTTTAATTGCTCACAAAGAGGCAACAGGTTGTGCCGTACAAAATTACGACGGTAGTGAGTATCATCATTGGTACTGTCCTTGGCAAAAACAAGGGAGTGTTCCCTGCAAAATTCTTCAACCTGGGCTCTGGTGCAACCGATTAATGGACGGATCACGTTGCCCCGTTTGGGCAAAATGCCCCGCAACCCTTGCAATCCCGCTCCCCGAATTAAATGAAGCAACAGGGTTTCTGCCGAGTCGTTCAAGGTGTGGGCGGTGGCGATTTTATCAACGTTTTCCACCGATTGGAAAAATTCATACCGCACCCGTCTGCCACATTCTTCTTCCCCTTCCCCTGTTTCACGGCAAAGGGCGGGAATATCGGCATAGTGCACCACAAAGGGAACGGTTAAACTTTCACAAAGCGTCTTTGCCAACAGGCAGTCGGCATCGGCTTCTGCTCCCCGAATGCCATGGTGCACGTGGGCGGCGGTGAGGGTCAGGTTCCATTCGTCCCGCAAAAGAGAAAGGGCTTTTAACAAGGCAACCGAGTCGGCACCGCCCGAAAGGGCAACCAGCACCCGGTCTCCCTGAGAAAGAAGACCTTCTTTTTCAATGGTTTCTTTAACAATTTGTAAGAACGTGTTCATATTAGTAGGTCAATTCGTCTTCCTGGGCAACGAACTTAGCAAAACGACCGTCCCAACGGAGTTTGGCAACCTCGGTAGAGCCGTGACGGTTCTTTGCCACAATGCATTGGGCTTCGTTGGGATCCATGTCTCCTTCTTCCCCGGCAATAGCATAGTAGTGCGGACGGTGCAGGAGCAAAACAATATCAGCATCCTGCTCGATGGAGCCGGATTCACGCAGGTCGGACAGTTGGGGAACGTGGGAGGTTCCTTTGGCTTGCCCTGCACGGGAAAGCTGGGAACAAACCACCACGGGAATGTTCAATTCTTTTGCCATGATCTTCAGATCCCGGGTCATTTCAGAAACCTGTTGCACACGGTTTTCCGAGCGGGAGGTAGTTTGTAACAACTGGAGATAGTCGATAAATACCACGTCGGGTTTGTTCCGACGGAGTTTGGATTTAATTTGTTGCACGGTGATGGCGGAAGTTTCGTCTACAAACAGTTCCGACTGATACAAGGTGGAGGTAGCGGTGGAAATTCGTTCCCACTCGTCGGCAGTCAATCCCCCTTGGCGCAGGCGGGAAATATCCACCGCGGCATCAAAGGAAAGCATACGTTGTGCCAACTGATCCCGGGACATTTCCAGGGAGAAAAAGGCAACCTTTCGTTTGGCGTTTACGCTGATATACCGCGCCATATTTAAAATCAAACTGGTTTTCCCCATACCGGGACGTGCCCCGATAATCACCAGGTCGGAAGGGTGAAGCCCGCCGATGATACGGTCCAGGGTGGAAAGCCCGGTGGGCACCCCTTGCATGATCTTTCTGGTTTCGGGGTCTTCCATTTGTTGCAATCGCACCAGGGTTTCGGTGGAAAGAATTTCGTTCAGGCGAACCAGCCCTGTGGTATCTTTCCCTTGGCGGATTTCATAAATTCCCTGTTCCGCCAGGTCAATTTGCATGGAAGCGGAAATGGAAGCATCCTGTGCGTTGTCGATGGTTTTCCGCCCCACGTGAATTAAAGAACGGATGTAATATTTTTCAATCACCACTTCGGCATAGGCGCGAACGTTTTGAATGGAAGGAACCAGTTGAGCAAGTTGGGTTAGGTATTCCTTCCCCCCTGCCTGTTCGTAATCCCCGTTGGAACGCAGTTGTTCCAGAATGGTAACAAAATCCAAGGGTTTATTGATGGCATCCATGGCGATCATGGCGCCGAAGATCACTTTATGTTGAGGAAGATAAAAATACTCCGGCCGCAGGGTGGCAACCACGTCGTCGGACATACAAGCAGGATCCAACAAAATGGCACCCAGAACCGACTGTTCATTTTCCAGGCTGTATGGCATATTTAAGCCTTCAAAGGCAGTGTCAAATTGGCTCATGGCATACCCTCCCAAGATACAAAAATACATGGTATATTGTAACATATTCCAAAGCGGGTGTCAACAAATCCCCATAAGAAAAGACAGATTCTTTCCTGAGAAAAAATCTGTCTGCTTACTTAATTATATTTCTTATGCCAAGGTTTTGAAATCGGCAATCATTTGTTTGGGGTCATTGGCGTTGAACAAGGCGGAGCCTGCCACCAGAACGTCTGCCCCGGCGTCTACCACCAGTTTCCCTGTTTCCAGGTTGATGCCCCCGTCAACTTCAATGAGCATATCGGTGAGCCCCCGGCGGTTACATTCTTCCCGCAGGATATTTACCTTGTCGATGGCGCTGGGCATAAAGCTTTGTCCCCCAAAACCGGGTTCCACCGACATGACCAGAATCATTCCCAATTTTTCCAGATAAGGGAAAACCGCTTCGGCGGGGGTGCCCGGTTTCACCGAAAGGGCGGGAATCACGCCGTATTCTTTGATGGCATCTAAGGTGCCGTCAATATCCGATTCGGCTTCCACGTGAATGGTGATATAATCGGCGCCGTTTTCGGCAAATTGTTTAATATAACGGTGGGGTTCGTTGATCATTAAGTGAACGTCAATGGGCATATCGGTGTGTTTGTTCAAATCTTTCAGCACGGGAATGCCAAAGGAAATGTTGGGAACAAACATGCCGTCCATTACGTCGAAGTGCAGTAAATCGGCACCTGCGGCGCCCATGGCATCGCAATCTCTGCCAAGGTTGGCAAAGTCGGCAGATAAAATGGAAGGGGCAACTTGAATCATGGTAAGACCTCCAAAATTTTAAAAACTATCATACCATAATATTGTACCACTCCTTGGAAAAATTGTCAACTTCTCAGAAAATCCTTGTCAAAATGGAATTTCTATTGTAGAATTAAGGTGGATTTTGAACAAGGAGTAAAACCATGAAGATTAAGACCAAAACCCTTGCCCCTGAAAAAGCCTTAACCTTGAAAAAGCCCCTTCGCAAGAAACCCAGAAAACCCGATATTGTGTGGCGGACCTTGATTTGGCTGCTTTCCCAGTTGGAATTGCTTGCCACCCGTTTTTCATACACCAAAGAACGCATGGAAGAAGCCAAAGGTCCCTGCCTTGTGCTGATGAACCATTCGGGATTTATTGATTTGAAAATTGCTTTCTCTATTTTATATCCCAAACCCTTCGGCATTGTTTGCACGTCTGACGGGTTTGTGGGAAAATCCTGGCTGATGCGTACCATCGGTTGTATTCCCACCAATAAATTTGTCACCGATATGGCGCTGATGAGTGATATAAAATACGCTCTCAAGGAAAAGAAAATGAGTGTGCTTTTGTATCCCGAAGCCAGTTATTCCTTTGACGGCACCGCCACCCCTCTGCCCCGAAGAATGGGGGTATTGCTCAAACGCTTGAAAGTTCCTGTGGTAACCATTATCACCGATGGTGCTTTTTTGCGAAATCCTTTATACAACTGTTTGCAACTGCGGAAAGCAAAGGTTTCCGCCCATGTGAAATGCTTGCTCACTCCCGAAGAAATCGCTCAAAAATCGGTGGAAGAACTGGACGCCATTCTGGACGAAGCCTTTTCTTTTGACCATTTCGCCCGACAACAAGCTCAGCAAATTGAAGTTTGCGAACCCTTCCGTGCTGACGGACTGCACCGCATTTTATATCGTTGCCCCCATTGCGGAGCGGAAGGGCAAATGAAAGGGGAAGGTGTTACCTTACTCTGTGAACAGTGCGGGGTTCAATATGAATTGGGAAAATTCGGCAACCTGATTTGCAAAAATGCAACGGCTGTTTTTTCTCACGTTCCCACCTGGTATCAATGGCAACGGGAAATGGTGAAGGAAGAAATCGCCTCGGGAACCTATTCCTTGGATATCCCCGTTTCCATTGGGGTTCTTGCTGACTACAAAGCCATTTATATGGTGGGGGACGGAAGACTGACCCATACCGAAAATGGATTTACTTTGACAAATGATACAGGAGAAATTGATTATCACCACGCCCCTCTGTCCTCCTACAGTTTGTATGCCGATTATTATTGGTATGAGATGGGGGACGTGATCTGCATTGGCAATTCCGACCGATTGTATTACTGCTTCCCCAAAGACAACGTGCCTGTGGCAAAAGCCCGATTGGCAACCGAAGAAATTTATAAATTAAAAAAAGGTTCCCGTCGAAAAAAAGATGAAATAACTGTTTAACACGATCCCCTGAGTTTGGGTGGTGCCCTGCAAAGCTATCCTTTGCGGGGCACTACCCTTTTCAGGCCATTTTTCTTTGACAAAACAGGGGGAGTATGGTATGATTTTTCCATTGGAAAAGGAGAGGGTTCCATGAAAAAATTCATTTCTGTTTTATTGATTTTTACTTTATGTTTTGGCATGGTTCCCCTTTTGGGGGCATCCGCCCAAACAACGGCGCTGAATTCGGAGGTTACGGCTCAAGGCTCCGATTCATTTACCAATATGCTTGCCAATGCTGTGGAGGAAAAAGCCCTGGAACAGCAAAGCAATAACGGATACAATATTTTTTCGGTTACCTTTGAAGGCACCGTTGCCACGGTTTCTTTAGAAACCCTAAGGAATGCCACAGTGGTGGTGGCGTTGTATGATAATTTTGAAGAAACCAAACTGTTGCGGAGCGGGTATCTGGACGTGACCCCTGACGACCGTCAGGTGGAGGTTCCCATTCAAACCACGATTTTGCCGGTCTATTTTATTGCGCGGGTATATTTGGTGGATCCCCAAACCCTGGCACCGCTTTGCCCTGTGTTTGAGAACAGAAATTACACCTATGAAATGGAAAGCTTTTTCAAAAAAACCGTTGCTGATTTTCCACAAGAAACAGTGTTGAATTTTGACGAAGATACCACCAACAATTTCGCGGTATTCCGCGAGGGGGTTGTATTGCTTCGAGAGGGAACCCACGGGCGGTTGGTTGTGGAAAATCCCACCCAAATGGAATACACTTTTTTGGATGCTCAGCAGCCGTTAACAACCTTGACCCCGGGAGAGATTTTCTCCTTTTGCAAGACCGACGGTTCGGTGTTGATCGTGAAGATCAAGTCGATTTCCGTCAACCAAGGACGGGTAACAGTTACAGGAGAAGATGCCGAATTTATTGAGATTTTTTCCTATATTAAACTGGATACCGCCGCAGGGTTGGGCCAGGCGCAAATTGACTCCTCCACCTGCGGAGATGGGGTGGTTTTTCAAGGGCCGGTTGGGGGTGCTGCCACCTTTGCCTCCCGGGATTTTAATGAAGACTTAAAAGACGAATTTTCCCTGGGGTTTGAATTTGAAGGTATTGAAAATTTAAAGGGAAGCGCACTTTTTCAAGTGAGCACCCTGTGCAAACTGTATCTTTCGGAGGATTATGAATATTTTGAACTGAAATTTGATTATAAACTCCACGTGGCTCTAACCCTGGAAGGAAAACTTCAACAGGATATTCCCCTTGCCTACGTGGCCTTTTCCCCTGTGCCGGGAATGTACATCAGCATTGAGCCCTCTTTCACCGTTAAGGCGGAAAGCAAATTGGAAATTTCAGGAGAGTTGACCGGTACCTTTGGGGGCAGTAACAGTAGTGATACGGGAAAACGGAATTTGTCGTCATCTCCTCAATTTATGGCGGGGGTGAAGGGAGAAGTTTCCTTGTTTATCGGGGTTTCCTTGAATCCCAAAGTTTCAATTATTTGCGAAAAAATTGCCAAGGTGGAAGTGAATGCCTCGGCGGGTGTGAAAATCACAGGAAAACCTTTGGAAAAAACCACCGAACAAAAAGAATATATTCATGAATGTAACTATTGTATCGACGGAGACCTTGGGGCACATCTGGATTTTCAACTGGAAACCGCCTTGTTCAACAGTGAGAAATTCAAGTTTGTCATTAAGTATGAACTGGACGAAAAATTCGCTGATTTTTATTGGTCTGCCGATTATAACGAATTTGATTTTACCGAATGTCCCCATATTCTTTATAAAGTCACGGTGAAAACCACCGACCAATCAAAAACTCCCCTGGAAGGGGTAAAAGTTACCCTGACCGCTACCGAAGAATATACCAGTGACAACAACGGAACCTGTGTGGTCTATTTACCCAACGGTTCTTACCTGGTGGAAGGGGAAAAGGAAGTTCTAAAAGGAAAATTCCGCTTTACCGTAATGGGGGATACCAAAGAGGTTCCCTTAACATTGCGGGCTTACGGAACCGGAGCTACTCAGGTCAGCGCGGGTGAGTGCCATTCTGCTGCTTTGTCGGAAGACGGTAGTTTGTACCTGTGGGGCAGTGATGCCTATGGCCAGTTGGGTAACGGATCGGGGGAAGAAAACTGGGAGATTCCTCAGGTCTTGATGGAAAATGTAGTGTCTATGGATATGGGGCCCCATTGCAGCGGTGCCATCACCGCTGACGGCGCCTTATACACCTGGGGTTGGAACATCAACGGCCAGTTGGGCACAGGGGACACCGTGAGTGTTTCTTCTCCCAACCGTATTATGGGGGATGTAAAACAAATTGCCTTCGGAGGTTCTCATGCCGCCGCCGTTACCAACACAGGGGATCTGTATACCTGGGGTGGAAACGGGGTCGGCCAATGCGGCGACGGAAAAAACTACACCAGTCACTACACACCCAAATATATCATGAGCAACGTGGAATGGGTGGACCTGGGTACCAACCATACCTTGATTGTAACTTCCGACGGCAGTTTGTATGCCACCGGGGGAAATAATTACGGGCAACTGGGCACAGGGGATAAGAAAAGTGTAACCAAACCTGTGAAGGTTATGGATGGCGTTGCCTATGTTCAGGCGGGGGATTATTACTCTGCGGTGCTGACCACCGACGGTACAGTATACACCTTCGGTTTAGGGAAGTTGGGACGTTTGGGCAACGGCAGTGATGACGAGCAGCTGACTCCCTCCCCTATACTTTCTTCGGTATCGCAACTGATGGGTGGAGATACCTATTGCAGTGCCATTACCACCAACGGAACTTTATATATGTGGGGCGGTAACGGATATGGCCAGTTAGGTACCGGCAATTATAACGACCATCGGTATGTTCCGTACCGTGTTATGGAAGATGTCATGACGGTTGCGGTGAACTCTCAACACACCATTGCCGTCACCAACGATGGCAGTGTTTATACCTGGGGGGATGACCGCTGGGGAGAATTGGGCAACGGTGAAGGAAAAGGCAAGTCGTATGTTCCCCAAATGATTGTTCTTCCCATTGATATGGAAGAAGCATCAGACGCGGTTGCCCAAGTGGCGGCAGGGTCCACCACCCAAACCACCGATTATGCAGGTCTTGTGCCCGGGCGTATATATAATTTTTACGTTATGGCTTCTCCTGCGTTGCCCAATGCTTTTGACGTTACCAATTTGGCATACATTGCTCAAGGGCAGGCAGACGCTTCGGGAAACTTGAGTTTTACTTACACTACCCGCAGTGTGGCAGGGGCAACCGAAACAGTGCTGGTGGAACAGTATTCAGGGGATATTGCCTACGGAGACGTGAACAGCGATACCAAAGTGGATGCCAAAGATGCTTTGTTGGTATTGCGCATTGCGGTAAATAAATACACTCCCGATGCCACTCAAAAATTGGCGGCGGACGTAACAGGAGACGGCAATATCAATGCTAAAGATGCCTTAGAAATCCTCAAAAAAGCAGTGGGTAAACCTGCTTGTTTTTAATGGAAAATAAAACAAAAAATTGGTGGGGAAGGGATTGTATCCGTAAGGACACAATCCCTTCCCCACCGTTTTTTGTTGGAAAACAGTAAATTATTCCTCTACTTCCACAACGCCGTTTTCTTTTACGGTGATGGTCATGCCGTCTTTTACATATTGTAAAAATTCATCACCCAAAGAGTCCACAACCGGCATGGTAACGCCATCCACCCAAACGTCTGCCAACACGGCACCTGCCGCCGCCAAAGAGTCAATGGGGTTGGCAAACAGCATACAAGCGGGGTTCTTTTCCATGGCGCAGGCGCAATACAGCACCAAACCGCCGGTGGTGGAACCAATGGTCTGGGGAAGACAAAGGGCTTTGTTCAGTAAAGATTTGCCGTAAAGTTCATCGTTATTCTGGTCGCCGCATTTTACTTCTTTATCCCCGAATTGCAATGCCATTTGCAGGGATGCCAGGGTGTTGAACCCTTGGGTGGTAACCACGGCAGGGGCGGTGACGGTGCCGGGGGTAATCATTCGTCCTTGAAACTGTTTCATGTTATTTGCCTCCCTTGGTAATCATGGTAAGAATTTCCCCGTCGGTGTAATAGCGGGCGCTGGTGTAGGTACGGAGTTTGTTGGAGGAGGTGATCACCGGCATTTTTTTGCAAAGGGGATTGTTCATATACATTAAGGGACAGATATAAGAGGTAATTACCCCGGTCTTTTTCAGGCGGGGGGCATATTCGGTTTTTTCAAAGGCTTCCAATACCTTGGGAGCGGCGGTGAACACCGTGGGGATGCCCACTTTTTTCTTGCCGTTTTCCTGAAGATTTTTTTCAATGTTTACGGTCCATTCTTTCAACTGTTCCAAAGAAAGGTGAGGACATCCCACAAAACAAAGTTT
Source organism: Acutalibacteraceae bacterium (assembly GCA_045593325.1). Classification (GTDB taxonomy): domain Bacteria; phylum Bacillota; class Clostridia; order Oscillospirales; family Acutalibacteraceae; genus UMGS1484. Next base: position 9,595 of record JAZNWL010000057.1, read on the forward strand.
GGGTTTGGCATCTTTGTTTTTCCACATAACGGGATATTCCCGTTGTACCCGTTCCAATTCTTCATCGGTAATGATGTATTCTTTGGCATTTTCAGCAATCAAGCCAGTTCCCGATTCCACCGCTTCGGGGGTTAGATTTTCAATGTGGTATAACCCCACTGCACCGTTGGAGGCGGTGGCGGCGCCGAAGTCTTTCAAATAAGCGCAGGCGGCGTCGTTGAGTTCGGTTCCCAACCATTGGTCCAACCCCACAACGTAGGGAACGTCTTCCATGACTTTCATGCCGATGGCAGACCCCAGCAGCTGGGCTTCGGGTTTTTTGGTGGTTTGAATTTTCACCACCCAGGTAGCCTTTCGGCCTTCATCGGTGAGCAAACCGAAGTAAGGAACATAGCCCACAATGGAACCCATAATGTCGATAATTCCCGAGTTGCGGTTGCAACGGGCACCCAACACCGAGTTGGCATATACCACTGCACTGGATTCTGCCCAGGAAAGAACTTCTCCTTTTTGGGGCTTGTTGCCCACCTCGTCCATATAACAGGTACAGGTAAAGGCGTCTTTATTCATCAGCCCCAATTTGTCCAACTGTTTTTCATAAAAATCCTGTTTGGTATACATGAATTTATTGAACACCAAATTCTGCAGGAAGTTGGCAGGAACGTTTTTATCCACGGGGCGAGGGTCCACCGAAAATTTTTGGGTGGACGTTACGTCAGCGTCCAGAATTTGTTGCATCAGGTCATATACAGGGGACATCACCTTTAACCCGAATGAGGTAACCAGGTGGTTATACTTGGAGGTAACGGGAACCAGTTTTTCTGCCTGAAAGGCTTCCCCGTACATCACCAGGGTTTTCATTACTTTGGCCAGGGTTTCCCCTTGTTCGCCGTTGAGAATGGCTTGTTGTTCTGCGGTTAAAATCATGGAAAATCCTCCTTATAGTTTCATACATACGTCCCATGCGCCCCAAATTACCGAGCGCAGGTTGCCTACTTTGGCGGCATCCCCAATTACGTGAACGTGTCTGCCTTTTTTGGCAAGGGGAGCGGGATTATATCCCACCGAAAGAATCACCGAATCGGTGTCCACGGTAAAGGTTTTTCCTTCTTTATCTTTCAAGGTCACCTTGTCTTTATGGATGCCGCAAAGGGAAGTTTCCAGGTAAACGGGAACCTTGTTGGTTTCAAAGAAATCCCGCAGGTAACTGGTGTTGGCAAGGCAAACCCCTTTGGTGGTAATCAGGTCGTCCTGCATTTCCACAATGGTGGGTTGTTTGCCTTGTAAATACAAATCATAGGCAATTTCGCAACCGGTGAGACCGCCCCCGATAACCACCACTTTGTTCCCAACGGGTTTGTTGCCCAATAAATAATCCACCGCTTCCACGGCGGTTTCGGCACCCTGCACAGGAATAGTTTTGGCTTTGGCGCCGGTGGCAATAATCACTTCGTCGGCATCCAGGCTTTTCAGGTCGGTAACGGCAGTATTCATTTTTACGTCAATGGGATACTTTTTCAGTTCCCGAATATACCAGGCAATCAGGTCACGATCCTTTTCTTTAAAGGAAGGAGCTGCTGCGGCAATGAATACCCCGCCCAGTTTGTCGGTCTTTTCATACAGGGTAACGGTGTGACCCCGCTTGGCACAAAGAATGGCGGCTTCCATGCCCCCGATGCCCCCGCCGATGACCGCAACTTTTTTCACCTTTTTGGCAGGTTCCACGTGGTATTTTTTGGATTGCATGGTTTCAGGGTTCAAGGCGCAACGGGCAAGACCCATGGTGTCGGTCAGGTCTTGGGTGTTGGCATGACCTTTGGAAGAGGAGAAATTGAAACAACCGCTATGACAGCAAATACAGGGTTTAATATCTTCCAGGCGGTCTTCAATGAGTTTGGTGACCCATTGGGGGTCGGTTAAGAATTGACGGGCAACCCCTACCCCGTCAATTTTTCCTTCTGCCACGGCTTTGGCGCCCACGTCGGCTTCCATCCGTCCTGCGCAAACCACCGGGATGTCCACAAACTTTTTAATGTGGGCAACGTCTTCCAGGTTGCAGTTTTGGGGCATATACATGGGCGGATGTGCCCAGTACCAGGAGTCGTAAGTGCCATTGTCGGCATTGAGCATATCGTATCCGGCATCCTGTAAATATTTTGCGGCTTTTTCCGATTCTTCCATGGCTCTGCCCATTTCCACGTAGTCTTCTCCGGGCATGGCACCTTTGCAGAATCCTTTCATTTTGGATTCCACTGAATACCGCAACGAAACAGGGAAATCTTCTCCGCAGGCCTCTTTAATAGAATGGACCACTTCTGCTGCAAAACGGTAACGGTTTTCAAAACTTCCGCCGTAATCATCGGTTCGTTTGTTGAAAAATTCAATGGCAAATTGATCCAACAAATACCCTTCATGTACGGCATGAACCTCTACCCCGTCTACCCCTGCATCACGGCAAAGTTTGGCGGTTTTGGCAAAGGCTTCAATGATTTCGTGGATTTGTTCCACTGTTATTTCCGGGCAGATGATATCGTGGGCCCAGCGGGAAGGCTGGGGAGACGGGCTTGCCAATTCGTGAGACGTGTCGATAATGGGTTTCACCAAGGCACGGGTGAATTTGTTTTTATGTAAGGGGGCAACCAATTCGGTAATTGCCCAGGAACGACCCATGCCGGCGGTTAACTGAATAAACAGTTTGGCGCCTGTTTTATGGATCTCATCCATGAATTCCTTCAGTTCTTCAAACATCTTGGGGTTTTGCCAAAGCCATTTGCCCCAAAAAGTGTCCCGCAGGGGGGCAATGCCGGGGATGATCAACCCCACGTTATTTTTGGCCCGTTCCAAAAACAGTTTGGCGGCTTCCTTGTCGAAATGACATCCCCCCAATTCAAACCAACCAAAAAGGGAGGTTCCTCCCATGGGACACATAACAATGCGGTTTTTCATTTCCACGTTGCCGATTTTCCAGGGGGTGAACAGGGCTTGATAGGTTTCGTTGACCTGGTTCATATTGCGCTTCCTTTCTTATTCTTACATTATGGTAATGGTTTCTAATTTTTCGCTGATTCTGGCAAGACTTCGGTAGAAAATGATTCGTTCTTCTTCGGTGAGAACCAAACCCACTTGTTCCAATACCGAATTGATTTTCCGGGCGATTTTCTCTCCCACTTCTTTGCCTTTTTCGGTCAACAGCAAAGGGGTTTTATATCGCTTGGTTTTGGCGGGATGGGCAACAAGGTATCCACCCTTTTCCAGATATTCCAAGGAGCGGGAAATGGTAGCTTTGTCTTCCTCGCACCGCTCACAAAGGTCGGTGGCGGTTAATTCCCGGTTGGAATACAGGTAATACAGGCAGGAAACGTGAGGACTTCGCAAATCATATTCTGCCATTTCCCTGTTTTTAATTTTTCGGATGTTACGGTTAATGCGATTGATCAACACCGTAAAGGTTTCAAAGCGTTCTTCCATCATTTTGACTCCTTTTTGTTGAATTTTCAACAAAAATAAGTATAACAGATTTTTCCGGCCGTGTCAATAAAGGACAATTCCACAGGATTCCCCTTGACAGGGGGGAGCGGGTGATGTAAAATGAGAATTACTCTCATGTTTCGAGGTGAAGGTTCATGAAATCCTATCAAACCCGACAAAAGAAACAGTTGTTGGATTTTTTACAACAAAACAGTTCCAATCCCTTGTCCATTGAAGAAATTGCGGCAGGGTTGAAAGAAGGAACCGGGAAAAGTACCGTATACCGCCTGGTGAACCGTTTGGTGGAAGAAGGCAGTGTGCGGCGGTTTACCCAGGGCAACAGCCGTCATTTTGTGTATCAGTTGTTGGATTGTCACGGTTGTTCGGACCACATGCATTGTCGTTGTGTTTCCTGCGGGAAATTGTTTCACATGGACCATAAAGCTTCTTCGAATTTAAAAGAAACCCTGGCGCTGGGTGGCTTTTCCCTGGATACCGCCAACACCACCTTGCTGGGCACCTGCCAAGGTTGTACCGGGAAGGAGCGCCTATGAGAAAATGGATGTGTTTGGGGCTTTGTCTGGTGCTGGCGTTTTTCAGCGGATGTTCTGCCCCCCAACAGGAAGAATCCTTTTCGGTGGTATCCACCATTTTCCCCTATTATGATTTTGCCCGCGCCATTGCCGGAGAAAACGGACAGGTTACTATGTTGCTTCCCCCGGGGGGAGAAGTGCATGGGTTTGAACCTACCCTTCAGGATATCGCGTTGATTGAACGGTGCGATGTGTTTCTTTACAACGGCGGTGAAGGGGACGGTTGGGTGGAAGACCTCTTGAAAGGCATCGACACTTCCCAAAAACAAGTGATTCGCCTGATGGACCACGTGGAATTGTTGGCAGTGGGGGAACAGGACCACCATCATGACCATAACCACCATCACGAAGAATCCGACGAGCATATTTTCACCACGCCTCAAAACGCCTTGCTTACGGCAGAGGTGATCTGCCGTGCCATGATTGCGGGGAATGAGGAACACGGGGAACAGTATGAAGAAAATTTCAACCTGCTGAAAAAAGAACTGCTGGGATTACAGGAAAGCTATGAAGTGTTGCGGTCTGCCGAAAATACTTTGGTAGTTGCCGACCGTTTCCCCTTTTTATATCTGACCCAGGAATATTCCTTGTCGTATCTTGCGGCTTTTTCGGGATGCACCGCCAATGCCGAGGTAGATTTAAAAACCTTGCAGGAATTGAAAACTGCGGCAGAACAAACCCACAGTGGGGTGGTGTTATGCACCGAGTTTTCCGACGGGCGGTTGGCAGATACCCTGGCACAGACAATGGGCGGAAAAGTGAGCGTGTGGCATTCTTGCCATAACGTGACCCGGGAAGAATGGCAACAGAAGGTGACCTACGTGGCGTTAATGGAACAAAATCTTACGGTGTTAAAGGAGGCGTTGGGGCTGTGAAACAACTGGAGTGTAAAGGTCTTTGTTTCAGTTACAATCAAAAACGGGTTGTGGATAACCTTTCTTTCGCTTTGGAACAGGGCGACTTCCTTTGCATTGTGGGAGAAAACGGTTCGGGAAAAAGCACCCTGCTGAAAGGCCTTTTGGGACTGAAAAAACCCGAGGGGGGTTCCATTGAATTTTGCAACGGATTTTCCCCTTGCGACATTGGATATTTACCGCAACAAGAGGGCATTGGGGAAGACTTCCCCGCCACGGTTATGGAAATTGTTCGGTCGGGGTTGTTGAAAAGCAAGCCCTTTCGGTTCTTTTATTCCAAGGAACAGAAACGGCAGGCAAATGAACTTCTGAAAACCATGGAAATCGAACATCTGGCAAAGGTTGGTTTTTCGGAATTGTCAGGGGGTCAAAAACAACGGGTGTTGTTGGCAAGAGCCATGGGGGCGGCAAAATCCATGTTGATTCTGGATGAACCCTTGACGGGCCTTGACCCTGTGGTGTCAGAGGGATTGTATCAAGCCATCACCACCAAAAACCGGCAGGAAGAAATGACCGTAATTATGGTGTCTCACCAGGTGGAAAAAGCCCTGGAAGTGGCAACCAAGGTGTTGCATTTGGGCAATAACGGATACTATTTCGGCACCCCTGAGGACTATCGGCAGTCTGCCATGGGCCAAGCCTTTTTAAAGGGGGTATCATCATGTGGATAACCTGGTTACTTCATGACTCTTATCTCATGAGTGTGGTGCTTCGCGCTTTTGTTGTGGGTGTTCTGGTGTCAATCTGCGCCGCCCTTTTGGGGGTCACGTTGGTGTTGAAACGCTTCGCTATGATTGGGGACGGCCTTTCCCACGTGGGATTCGGCGCCCTGGCCCTTGCCACCGCCTTAGGGGTTGGCGGCGCGTATGCTTTGGAATTTTCCTTGCCCTTGGTGGCGCTGGCTTCCTTTGCCCTTTTGTGGCTGACGGGAAAAGGAAAAATCAAAGGGGACACCGCCATTGGCATGATTTCCTCTGCCGCCATGGCAGGGGGCGTAATTTTGTATCACCTGAACGGTGGTATGACGGCTGACGCTTGCAACAGTTTGTTCGGGTCGGCTTCGGTCATCACCTTGTCGGCAAAGGACAGCCTGGTCAGCGTTGTGCTGGCGGCGGTGGTGATTTGCCTGTTTGTGCTGTTTTATCATCGGATTTTTGCAGTGACCTTTGACCAGACCTTTGCCGATGCCTGCACAGGCGGGGTAAAAGGATTTCAGATCTTACTTTCATTGCTTATCTCGGTAACGGTGGTGGTGGGCATGAAAATGATGGGGGCGGTCATGATTTCCGCCTTGATTATTTTCCCTGCTGTCACTGCCATGAAATTGCGAAAAAGTTTTCGGGGCGTGGTAACCGCCGCTGCCATTCTGGCCATGGTTTGTTACCTGGTGGGATTTGTTGCCGCTTGCCTTTGGGGGCTGCCCACAGGGCCTTGTGTTGTGGTGGTGAATCTGCTGGCATTTTTGGTTTGTTCTTTGAAATCAAGAGCCTGATCCCTTTCACTTGACAAACCCTGCAGATTATCATAAAATAGAAGAAAATATTTGGTTGGTAACCGTATGAAATTTTTAATTATAAAATTATTTGTTTTGGGGTTGCGGGTGTTATACTGCCCTATGAAACTCCGCCCCACCCAAAATAAGGTTTTATATCTTTCCCGCCAGTCCAACACTCCCTCGGGAGATATGCTGGCACTGAAAAAGGAAATAGAAGCCCGCTCCCCCGAAACCGAACAGGAATTTCGCCTGCGGTTGTTGCGGGACGAAAAGGGGCTTTCCCTTTCTTATTTGTTCTGGATCCTGGGGGATATGTGGTCCATGGCATCTGCCAAAGTGGTGGTTGCCGATACCTATTCCATTCCCCTGTCCTGTTTGCATCACAAAAAAGGGCAGAAACGGGTGCAGATCTGGCACGCCTTGGGGGCTATCAAACAGTTTGGTCTGCAATCGGCAGGCAAAGCCCAGGGGCGGGACGCTTCGGTGTCCAAAGCCTTGTGTATGCATAAAAATTACACCCACGTTATTGCTCCTTCAAAAGCTACGGGTGAATTTTATTGTGAGGCTTTCGGGTGTGACCCGTCGGTGATTCATATTGGGTCACTGCCCCGGGTGGACGAAATTCAAAACGGGGATTGCCGTCGGGAAGAATTTTTAAAGGCAAATCCCCGTTTTCAAAACAAACGGCTGGTGTTATATCTTCCCACCTTTCGGGAGAATGACCATCTGTTTTTGGAACAACTGGCAACTGCCTTTGGAGAAACAAAAGAATGGGGTTTGATTGCCGCACCCCACCCTTTGAGTGAAAGTGCCAAAAACCCCGTTTATAAGTTAAACGGAAACTTTTCCACCTACGATTTGATGAAGTTGGCAGATGAAATGGTTACCGACTATTCGGCATGTTCGGTGGAAGGGGCGCTGCTGGGAAAACCCCTTCGGTTTTTCCTGCCGGATTATGAGGAGTACAAAGCCGGGCAGGGCTTAAACGTGGAACTTACCCGATGGTTTCCCAAAGAATGTTTTACCACTGCCCATGCACTGGTGCAGCGGGTGGTTTCGGGAGAGTATTCCTTTGAGGACCTTCAAACTTTTACCAATAATTTTGTTGAAAATCAAGGAACGGATAATGCCGAAACATTGGCAGAGTTTATTTGTTCTTTATTATAAAAAGTGAGGATAAAACCATGAAACGAATTTTAACTTACGGAACCTTTGATTTGTTGCATTACGGGCATATTCGAATCTTAAAACGGGCAAAAGAATTGGGGGATTATCTGGTTGTTGCCATTTCCACCGATGAATTTAACGCCATCAAAGGCAAAAAAGCCTATTACGATTACGAAACTCGTAAAAAAATGCTGGAAGCCATCCGTTACGTGGACTTGGTCATTCCCGAAGAAACCTGGGAACAAAAAATTCAGGACGTAAAAGACTACAAAATTGATGTTGTGGTTATGGGTGACGATTGGGCAGGCAGTGATAAGTTTGACTACTTAAAAGAATACTGCGAAGTAAAATTCCTGGAACGGACCCCCGGTATTTCCACCACCCAGATCAAATCGGATCTGAACAAATAATCAACGGAAGGATACATACCTATGGTAGGCTCCTTGGTTCGCAAACTCAACGGAATAAAAAATAACTGGCAGCCGTCGTATATACGCTACGGCTGCTTACCTATTGCAGAAAAAACCGTGCTGTTGGAAGGGGGCCAAGGCTCCAACATCAACGGTAATATGTTTGCTCTTGTTAAAGAACTTGCCACCAATCCTGCGTTTATGGAGTATCAGGTGGTTTTGGCGGTTACCAAACAAACCCTTGCCAAAGCCAAAGAGCGATTGGCTTTTTACGGATGCCGTCGTGTGGAGATGACAATCAGAAATTCCAAAGCCTACTGTAAATATCTGGCAACTGCCAAATATTTGTTTACCGATAACACCTTTCCTCCGTATTTTCATAAACGGCATGGGCAGGTGTACTGCAACACCTGGCACGGAACCCCTTTGAAAACCTTGGGGTTTGCCAACAAAGAAACTTTACATTCGGTGAACAATATTCAAAAGAATTTTTTGGCGGCAGACTATGCCTTGTTCCCCAATGAATTTACCCGACAGGTCTTTATGAAAGACTATGCCCTGGAACACATTTTTCGGGGGCAGAGTGTAGTTGCCAATTACCCTCGCAACGGGGTGTTTTATAACCCGCAAGCGGGCCAGGAACTGAAGAAACGGTTGGGGTATCAAGGGAAACGATTGTATGCCTATATGCCTACGTTTCGGGAAAATTCTGCCGCTCAGTTGAATCAAATACGTTCCTTTTTACAGGAGTGGGATGCCCGTTTGGATGACAACAGTCACCTGCTTATCAACCTGCATTTTGTGTTGGCAAGTGAGTTGGATTGCAAAGAATTCAAGCACGTTTCCTATTTCCCTAAAGAGTATGAAACCTACGACGTTTTAAACGCTTGTGACGGCCTGGTTACCGACTATTCCAGCGTGTTTTTTGACTTTGCCGTGACCCGCAAACCCATTGTGTTGTTTGCTTATGATAAAGAAGAATATTTGCAAAACCGAGGAACCTATTTTCCCTTGGAATCTCTCCCCTTTCCCTTGGCGTATAAAGTGGAAGAAGTGTTTTCTCATTTGCAAAACCCCCTTCCCGTTCCCCAAAAGTTTTTGGAAACTTTTTGCGGGAATGGGTCGGAAAACAGCGCCTGGGATCTGCTTTCCTTGGTGCTGGATCAACAGCCCCGAAAAGAACCTGAAAAGTCGGTATGCCTTGTGTATGCCAACGGTTTAAAACAGGGCTATTATGAAAGTTTGCAACATCTGATTGCTGAAAATTTAGAACGACATTTTGTGGTGACCTATCGAGGAAACGTTTCCAAAGAATTATTGGAACTTTCCCGCTTGTTCCAAGGCAGGGTTACCCTGTTGGGGCTGATGAATGCCTTTCAGTTTACACCCTTTCAACGGCTGATGTTGACGGTGGATAAGAAGGGGTCTTCCAAAATCCTGCAACAGTTTTACCGGCGGGAAGCCGCTCGGTTGTTCGGGGGGATTGCCCCTGAAAAGGTGGTGGATCTTTCTGCCAATCATCCCATTTTGGCGGGAGTTTTAAACTGCCTTTCAGGAGAAAAATTCACGGTGGAACACAGTGGATTTTTACCGCCCCTTTCCTGCCGCAAAGTGCAGAAAAAAGAAAAACAAATGGGCTTTTCCTGTATCAGCCATGGGGCGTATGAAACCCAATGGCTTGCAAAACACACCGATGTTTTACAAGAGGTTGTCACCCGTGGTTCTTTCTTCAAACCTATTTTGCCTTTGTATTTGAACTGCGGTAAAAAAATGGTTTGCCTTTCCCTGTTTCGGTATCAAACTACGGCCCCTGTTTCTGCAAAAGGGTTGCAGGTACAGGTGGGGGAACGAACCGCTCCCCTTTCCTGCCTTTGGGGCAAGAAACTCAAGAAAAAAGGCTTTGGCATTTGCAAATTTTCCATCCCCTTGGCAGAGGCTTTGACCCTGCCTGCCAAAAATACCGTGACGGTTTCTTACGTTCATCCTTTGGGGGAATCCGTTTCTTTTCCCATGACCTACTGCGCCATGCCCCGCAATTTATTTGTGGGACTGCGGGGACCTATGGCGGTGGACAAAGCCACCCAAACGGTGGCGGTATTCCGTCAGTCTTTGGAAAATCACCTAATGATCTACGTCCGCTCGGTGAACGTTACCGACAAGGTGATACAGCGACTGAAACAAACCGTTGCCTACGGGGTATCCTTGCTGTGGCACACCAAAAAAGCCAAAAGTCTGATTCTTCTTTTTGAAAAGAACGGCAGTAAATATGAAGAAAGCGCCTCGGTTTTGTATGAAGAACTGCTGAAGGGTGGCTATACCAACGGGTATTTTGTACTGACCAAAGATTCCCCCTATTTGCCTCGGGTGGGGGAACAATATCGGGGAAATCTGGTGTACAAATACACCTTCCGTCATTACCTTTATTTCTTCAAAGCCAAAACTTTCATCGGCACCGAAGCCATTCCCCATGCCATTGATTTGAAAACCTTTAATCTTCTCCCCTTGAAAAAGGTTGTGGATAAACGTATCAACTACGTTTTCCTGCAACACGGAGTCATGTATATGGTTTCTCTGGACTCGGAATCCCGGGGAATGTTTGCCAGAAAAAATTTGAAAGGCAAATACCGGGTGGTGGTGTCTTCCCGCAAGGAAGCCCAACATTTTACCACCCTGGGAAGACATTTGCCGGAGGATATGTATATCACGGGGCTTCCCAAGTTTGACCGTAATACCCATGCTCCCGGGGCAGACAAGATCGTTATCATGCCCACCTGGCGTCCTTGGGAAATTAACCGCGCCCGTGAGAATTTCGCAGGGACAGGCTATTGCCAAATGATGATGGCGCTTTACGAAAATCTGCCTGAATCTTTGCAGAAAAAAACCGTCATTCTGCCTCATCCCCTGGTGAGCAATGGACTGCAAAAACTTCCCAAAGAAATCACCGAAAAAATGGTGTTGGATCGCCCCTATGATGAAATTTTGCAGGAAACGGCGGTGCTGATTACTGACTATTCCTCCATTGCTTACGATGCCTTTTATCGGGGGGCACGGGTGATTTTTGATTGGTCGGAAAAGGACGCCTGTATGCAGGAATACGGTCCTTCCACCAAACTCATGTTGCATGAAGGTAACGTGTTCGGGGACGTGATTTTTGCTCCCCAACAACTGGGAGATATTATAGAAGAAAATTATCATGCGCCTCAAAGGGAAGAATACCAAAAACGGTATGAAACCCTGGTGGAATTCCAGGATGGAAAGAACACACGGCGACTCATTGATTGCCTGAAAAAAGACGGCATTTTATAAGAAGGAAACAGTATGAACGATACTCACAAAAAAATCTTGAGTATAATCGCCATGGTGGCTGCTCTGTTATTTATCGGAGCGGTTACGGTGGTGGTGGGAAAACCCATGGTGCAATTTGTGTCCGACCCGGAACAATTCCGACTGTGGGTGGACACTCACGGCATCTGGAGCCGTGTGGTGTTTGTTGCCATGGTGGTGTTCCAGGTGCTCATTGCCCTGATTCCCGGGGAACCTCTGGAAATTGGCGGGGGCTACGCCTTTGGGGCGGTGGAAGGCACGCTGCTTTGTGTGGCAGGGATCACCATTGGGGGTGTGCTGATTTTTCTGCTGGTGCGGAAATTCGGCATGAAATTGGTGGAAGTTTTCTTTTCCTCTGAAAAAATCAAATCTCTGAAATTCTTGCAGAATGAAAAACGGCTGACGGTGCTGGCGTTTGTTATTTTTGCCATTCCCGGCACTCCGAAAGATCTGCTTTCCTATTTTGTGGGGCTGACTCCCATGAAACTATCCACCTGGTTGCTGATTACTTCGGTGGCACGGTTGCCCTCTATTGTTACTTCCACCTGGGGCGGCAGTGCTTTGAATGAAGAAGAATATATCAAAGCCATTATCATTTTCGCCGCTACGGTGGTTATCAGCATAGCAGGCTATTTTGCCTATCAGAAATACAGCAAGTGGCGAAACAGAAACAAAGGAAACGAGTGAGAAGGGTATCTTCTCACTCGTTTTTAATATAATGCTTATTTGTTTTTCTTTAGTGTCAGTTTGGCTTCTTCATGATTTTTCAGCCGAATGATATTGCCCTTATGTTTGAAAATAACTACGATGGCGGCAATCAATGCCCCTGCCGCCACAACCAGTCCAACGGGAGCGGGCGGGTTTTCCATGGTGCAAGCGGCAACGTTCAAGGCTCCCACAGGGGAGAGTACCTCGAAACAAAGATATGAAACAATGGGATAACAAACGGCGGCGGTGATAGATCCCAGAGAAATGATGCGGGAACACAGGAAAACAATCAGGAAAATCGCAACTTCAATGGCGAAGATCCGGGGATCCAGAATGATCATGGTTCCTGCGGCGGTAACAATGCCCTTGCCCCCGCGGAATCCGAAAAACACAGGGAACATGTGCCCTAAAATGCAAAACAGCCCTGCAATGGACCCGCCGATAAAGGGGGTGATGGGGGTAATGGAAAACAACCCGATCTCGGTGGTGGCAATATCCGGCACCAAAGCGGTAATCAAGGGGGTTAATGCATATTTCCCCAAGGCGCAGGCGGCGATGGCTTTTAAGAAATCCCCCACAAAGGTAATGACCCCGGGCAAAAACCCTGCAGTGCGCATCACGTTGGTCATTCCCGCATTGCCGCTCCCCGAAGCGCGGACGTCATTTCCCGTAAACAATTTGGTGGTGATAATGGCAAAGTTGATGCTTCCCAATAAATAACTCACCACAGCAAACAATGCAAAACATAAAAATACCGTTACTTCATAAGGCATAACAAAACCTCCTATTCGCCCCGTTCCCGAACCACCATTCGCACGGGAGTTCCTTCCAGCCCGAAGGTGGCGCGGATCTGGTTTTCCAGATACCGCTGATAGGAAAAATGGAACAATTCTTTATCATTGCAGAAACAAACGAACGTGGGGGGCTTGGTGGATGCTTGGGTAATGTAGTAAATCTTCAGCCGTTTGCCCTTGTCGGTAGGGGGCTGAACCCTGGCGGTGGCATCTGCCAGCAAATCGTTGAGCATCCCTGTGGAGATCCGCATGGAGTTCTGGTCGTTGACAAATTTAATCAGGTCATACAACCGTTCCACCCGTTGCCCGGTTTTGGCAGAAACGAAAATAATGGGAGCGTAAGACATAAATGCCAATTCCTGCATAATTTCTTTTCGCATGGTGTCCATGGTTTTGTCGTTCTTTTCCACGTCATCCCATTTGTTCACTGCCACAATACAGGCTTTCCCTGCGTTGTGGGCAAGCCCTGCCACCTTGGCATCCTGTTCGGTGAACCCTTCGGTGCCGTCGATCATAATCACACAAACGTCGGCACGGTCAATGGCCATTTCCGCCCGAATAATGCTGTAGCGCTCAATGTCGTCATGGGCTTTGGTGACACGGCTTTTACGGCGAAGACCTGCAGTGTCAATAAACACGAATTTACCGTGGCTGTTTTCAATGCGGGAGTCGATGGCATCACGGGTGGTGCCGGCAATATCCGAAACAATGGCGCGTTCTTCCCCGGCGATGCGGTTGACCAAAGAGGATTTCCCGGCATTGGGTTTGCCGATGACCGCCACCTGAATGGCATCGTCTTCTTCCTCTTCTTCCCCGTGTTCAGGCAACAGTTCCAGCACCTGGTCCAAAAGGTCCCCTGTGCCATGGCCGTGTACCGAAGAAACGGGAATGGGGTCCCCCAGTCCTAAATTGTAAAATTCATAAAATTCAGGGGGAACGTCACCCAGGCGGTCACATTTATTCACACAAAGAATCACGGGTTTTCCGCTTTTTTGCAACAGATCTGCCACTTCCGCGTCGGCGGCGGTGACCCCTGAAGTTAAATCGGTAACCAGAACGGTTACATCGCAAAGTTCAATGGCAAGTTCTGCCTGCAACCGCATTTGGGCAGGAATAATTTCCTGGGAATAGGGTTCAATGCCCCCGGTGTCCACCAACATCATGGTATGGCCGCACCATTCGCAGTTGCCGTAAATACGGTCACGGGTCACCCCGGGGGTGTCGTCCACAATGGACAGCCGTTGACCGATGAGTTTATTAAATAAAGTGGACTTCCCAACGTTGGGTCGTCCCACGATGGCTACCATAGGTTTTGCCATATTATACCATCTCCTTCGGGTAAACGATCGCGCCGTATCGGTCGCAAAGTTCCTTGGTTGCCCCGCGCCCACTCACCATGGCTCTGCCTTGGTAGGCTTGCAATGCCTTTTCCAAAGCTTGCCCGTTTTCCGAAGAAAAACATACAGGCAAGGAACAGAAGGGCAAGGCGTCGGTAAGATTTTCCACTTCTTCCGGGTCATTCAAAGTGATAACCAGCAGGTTGGTGTCTTCCTCAATATCCATGATATTGTCGGTAAGGTCTTGGTCACAGGCGAAAGTTTCTGCCACAATATCGGTGGGAATGGGGAACACCCGCCGTTCATCGGCTAATACTTCTTCTGTGTTTTCCACGGGAGGCAAGGGGGTGTATTCTTTTAAGTTTTCTGCCAAAGCGGCAATGTGCTCAGGTGTGGTTCCGCAACAGCCCCCTAAAACACAGGCACCGTTGTTTGCCAATGCGGCAGCGGCTTTACCGAATTCTTCAGGGGGTAAGGGATTGCCCGGTTCTCCGGCGTTGGGTTTGGCAATCAAGGGGACTTTGGCATAGGGTCTTGCTTCTTCCAAAGCCGCCCCCATGGAAAGGGGCCCGCAGGAGCAGTTCAGCCCCACAGCCACAGCACCCATGGCTTGTAATACCACCACAGCACAGGCCAGGCTCAACCCCGACAGGGTCTTGCCCCCTTGTTCCAGGGTGATGGTTACCAGGGCTTTCAGTCCGTGACGGTTGGCGCAAAGAAGGGCGGCGCGGGCATCTGCCAGGGTCATTTGGGTTTCAATCAGAACCACGTCCACGCCCGCTTCTTTTAAAGCGGCGATCTGCAGGTCGTAAATTTCACACAACTGTTCAAAGGTGGCGTTGCCCATGGGTTGCAAAAACAATCCCGTGGGGGAAACGTCCCCTGCCACCCAGGCGGTTTTGGCGGTCTTTCGGGTAAGAGCAACCAGGTTTTGATTCAATTCCTTTGTTTGACTTTCCAGCCCGTAGGAGGAAAGTTTTTGGGGATTCCCCCCAAAGGTGGAGGCGGTAAGCACCCGGGTTCCCGCTTCTTCAAAGGATCGTTGTAACGTTTCCAAAACTTCGGGGTGTTCCAGCACCCATTGTTCCACGCAAATTCCTGCAGGCATTCCTGCGGCAATCAGGTTGGAACCTGTGGCGCCGTCTAATAACAAAAATTCCGATTTACCAAGGGTAAAAGGTTTCATTTTTACATCGTCTCCGGTGCATCAATTTTCAGCAATGCCAAAACGTTTTCCAAAACCTGTTTGGTGCAAACGCACAGGGCAAGGCGGGCGGCGGTTAAGTCGGCATCGTTGCCTTTTACCCGACAGGCATTGTAGAATTTATGGAACAAGGTTGCCAGATCCATGGCATAACGGGTGATCTTGGAGGGGTCGTACACCTTGGCGGCTTCCACGATTTCTTCCGGCAAAGCACCCAAATGACGAATCAGTTCGGTTTCGGCGCTTTCGGTTAAACATTCCATTTGATTGACGGTTAAGGGTTGGTAGGTAATGCCTTCAGCCGCCAGGTTTTTCAGAATACTGCAAATTCTGGCATGAGCATATTGTACGTAGTAAACAGGGTTTTCGGAGGATTGTTCCACCGCCAGATCCAGGTCGAACTCGCAATGGGTATTGGGTTCCCGCAGGTTAAAGAAGAAACGGGCGGCATCAATGGGAACTTCTTCCAACAAGGTAACCAAGGTAATGGCTTTCCCGCTGCGTTTGGAAAGTTTAATGGTTTCCCCGCCTTGTACCAAACGAACCATTTGCATCAGCACCACGTGCAACCGTTCGGGGTCAACGTCCAAAGCCTGTAAAGCGGCTTTCAAACGGGGAACATATCCGTGATGGTCGGCCCCTAAAATGTCAATGGCTTTGTCAAAACCACGGGTGACCAATTTATTGTAATGGTAAGCAATGTCGGGAACCACGTAGGTGGGAATCCCGTTGGAACGAACCAGAACGAAATCTTCGGTACCGAAATCATTGCCTTTAAACCAAACAGCGCCTTCGGATTCGTAAGTATGTCCTTTTTGGGTCAGCAGGTCAACAATTTCCTTTACCCCGCCGCTTTGGTGAATGGTGCTTTCTTTAAACCATACGTCATACACAATGCGGTATTGTTTCAGATCCCGTTCCAGCCCTGCAATGTTCAGAGGCAAAGCGTAAGCGACCAAGGCGTTTTTTCGTTCTTCTTCGGTGGCTTCCACGAATTTATCCCCGTGAATGTCAGCAAAGGCTTTGGCATGGTCGGTAATGTCCTGACCGTGGTAAGCGTCTTCCGGCATTTCAATGCCTTCTTTATACAGTTGCAGATAACGGGTTTCCAAAGAAAGTCCGAATTTTTTAATTTGGTTGCCGGCATCGTTAATATAGAATTCACGGCAAACTTCATGGCCTGCCGCTTCCAGTACACTTGCCAGGCTGTCTCCCAATGCGCCACCACGAGCGTTGCCGATGTGCATGGGGCCTGTGGGGTTGGCGGAAACAAATTCCACGTCTACCTTTTTGCCTTCCCCGTAATCGGAACGGCCGTAAGTTTCTTTTTTCTCTTGGATTTCAGCCAGAACCCCGGCATAAAAACGGGGAGCCAGGCGGAAGTTAATAAACCCTGCCCCGGCAATTTCTGCACTTTGGGCCATGGTGGAAGAAAGATCCAGGCGGTCCACAATAGCCTGGGCGATGGCACGGGGTGCCATGCGGAAGGCACGGGCGGAAACCATTGCCACGTTGGCGGCATAATCCCCGTGGGTGCGGTCAGCAGGGATTTCAATTTTAAATTCGGGCATGGCTTCGCCGGGCAATACCCCGTCGGTCACGGCTTTGCCCAGGGCTTCTAGAATGGCTTGCCGTAATTCGAAAACCGATTGTTCTGCAAGATTTAACATATCTTTATCCTCTTTTCTTAAGGCTCAATTTTCAATTCTAACGTATTGTCGCTGGCATGGGTGGCGTTCATATCCAAAGAATAGGAAAGGTAAAGGCTACCCCCGGTTTCGGAAAAAGAACAGGCAACCGTGTTGCCGTATACCCCCATGGTAAAATTACAGGGACCCATGGCATACAGGGTTTGATGCCGAATGCCCTGCTGAACGGTCATGGAATTGTGAAAGGCACCCCGTCGTTCTAAAATAACCATGGGCTTTTTGGGAAGCCTGTCCACCGTAATCACTGTTTGAATATTCCCTTCTTCCGGGTGGTTTTCGGTATAGGTCAGCACCTGTTTCAAAGGGGTGTATTCATAGGTGGCTTCGGTGGCAATTTCCATGGTGTCCTGTTGGTCGTCCACCTGTTGGCGGGTCTTCATGGTGATCATCACGGTGTTTGTTTTCATTTATTCCAACACCACCTTTGTAACAGCGGGAATGTCCCGCCCTAAAAACCGACCGGCAATGTCGCAAAATGCCTCGGTGCGGTCACTAACAAAATATTCCTGTTTTCCTTGGGTTTCGGCAGGGTTCAACAGGTCTTTTTCCTTCAAGAGGGTTGCGGCATAGCGGGCAGTGGCAAGGCCACTGTCAATCAGGGTAACAGCATCCCCCATCACCTGCTGAATAATGGGTGAAAGCAAGGGGAAGTGGGTGCACCCTAAAATCAAGGTGTCCACCCTTTGGTCTTTCAAGGGGGTTAAATACCGCTGACAAACCGTAAAGGGCAAGGGGTCGCCCGGGTCAATAAACCCTTCTTCCACCATGGGAACAAATAAGGGGCAGGGTTGGCCGAATACCTGAATATCAGGGTTTTCCTTTTGCATTTCCAGGGCATAGGAATTGCTGGCAATGGTGGCGGCGGTGCCGATGATGCCCACCCGTTGGTTTTTGGTAGCTTTGGCGGCGGCTTTGGCGGTGGGGGTTACCACCCCGATAAAGGGAGTACCGCAAGCTTTTCCCACGTGGGACGCCACCGAACTCACCGTTCCGCAGGCGGCAATAATCAACTTGACCCCTTTGGACTGCAAAAATGCAATATCCTGGGCGGTGTAGTTGGCAATGGTCTCTCTGCTTCTGTTACCGTAAGGTACCCTGCCGGTATCCCCGAAATATACAATATCTTCATGGGGAAGCAGCCCGGTTAAAGCATTCACCACCGAAAGGCCGCCCAAACCACTGTCAAAAATCCCGATGGGACGATTGCTCATTGCCTGTAACACCTCGTTTCTTTCATACTGTAAGGGTGATTATTTCACCTTTACTTTCACCGCATACACAGCGGCGTTTTTCAAATGGGGAAGGGATTCCAGATATTTCATGGCGGTTTCCATGCGAGCGGGTTGGTTCCGCAAAGCATTTGCCAGAATCACAGCGCTGGCTACCGCCCGCACTTCTTTGTTGCCGTTGCAGTATACAAAGTTCAGCATATCAAAGAATTTTTCCAAGCGTTTTTTATCGTCGGCATCCAACAAGTCTCCCAAATGAGGAGCGGCAATTTCTTCAAAGAAATGCACGTATAAGAAGGTGCCGTTTTCGGTTACGTAGTTGCTGTAAGCATCTTTGAATTGAGGGAACACCGTTAAGAACCGACCTGCCAGCACCGAGGGGGTGGGTTCATCCCCTGCGTTGCCTTTGGAGGGTAACGCGGTGGCTGCGGTGGAGGTTTTGGCGGTGGCGGGTTTTACCCCTAAAAATTCCCGCAAAGAGTCTTCGAAATCGTTGGCGATGGATTGGGCGTCTTTCAAGGGAGCGTTGGAGGCAAATAACCAACTGGAAAGGGTTTTCCAATCGGTAGAGGGAGCATCCCCGTCCATGGCGGTGTGTTCCAGGGTGAACAGTTCACGGTCATCGGCATAGCAAACTTTTACCGCTACGGTGCCGTTGGTGAAATAACTGCCGTCTTCCAGGTCCACCGCTTTAAAATCTTTAGCATCCAACAATTTGGAAATGGTTTCAATAATTAAATTATATGCTTCTGCATTCATGGTCAATACTCCTTTATTCTCCAATAATCTTAATTAATACACGTTTACTGCGTTTGCCGTCAAACTCGCCGTAAAAAATCTGTTCCCAAGGGCCCAGATCCAGCTGGCCGTTTGTTACGGCAACCACCACTTCTCTGCCCATGACCGAGCGTTTCAGGTGGGCGTCGGCATTGTCTTCGTAACCGTTATGGTCATATTGACTGTAAGGTTTTTCAGGTGCCAGTTTTTCCAGCCACCGTTCAAAATCCCCATGCAACCCCGATTCGTCATCGTTAATAAAAACGCTGGCGGTGATGTGCATGGCGTTGCACAGAAGAAGACCTT
Source organism: Acutalibacteraceae bacterium (assembly GCA_045593325.1). Classification (GTDB taxonomy): domain Bacteria; phylum Bacillota; class Clostridia; order Oscillospirales; family Acutalibacteraceae; genus UMGS1484. The sequence continues at coordinate 29,030 of JAZNWL010000057.1, forward strand.
CTTTAATACCGCTTTCAGCCAGGGCTTGTTCACATTGACGGGTGATGTTCAAAAATCCCCGACGGGTAGGCAGTTGAAAATACAGTTCTTTGCGGTGGGATTTCACAGGGAACACTCCTTTTCCTTACAATATTCAATAGTTTTCCAATATAATCAGTTTATTATAACGGACTTTTCGCGGGTTTGTCAATGGGTTTTGGGAAAGTTCCCCTACATTTAAAAGGATTTTTTAAATGGGGCAGGAAAATGGGAAAGGCTTTCGACTTTTTTCGGTTGCAATTATCAAAAAACCATGATATAATTTTATATTATCTTGTAAATCCCTTTGGGGCTTTCATAACAATCAGGAGGAACCACATGAAGTTAGTTTTTGCCATTGTGAATGACGACGATGCAGGTAACGTGTTGTCGGTGCTTAGTCAAGCGGGCTTTTCTGCCACCAAACTTGCCTCTACCGGCGGGTATTTAAAGGCAGGAAACACCACCTTTATCAGCGGGGTGGAGGACGATCAGGTTGACCAGGTTCTGCAACTGATTGGGAGTAACGCCAAAAAACGAACCCAGATCATTCACGACACCACCTCGGTGGGTGGCTTTAACACCATGTCCATGCCCTTGGAGATCACTGTGGGTGGGGCAACCGTGTTTGTACTGAACGTGGAACGGTTTGAGAAACTGTAAGAGATATGATTACTGAATTTTCACAATTTATTGGAAACACTCGAACCCTGGAAGGGGTAAAAGCCATGCTGGAAGCCCGTCGGGTTCCCCAGACCATGATTCTGGAAGGGCCTGTGGGCAGTGGCAAAAAAACCCTTGCCCGTTTAATTGCGGCAGGGCTTTTGTGCGGGGAGCAACTTCCCTGTGGCGGGTGCGACAGTTGCCGCAAAGTGTTTTTCACAGGTCACCCTGACATTTCTTTGGTTTTGCCGGAGAAAGACAAAGCCCAGATTCGGGTGGAACAGATCCGCACCGTGCGAAGTGACGCTTTTGTTCGTCCTGTGGAAGGCAACGGGAAAGTGTTTATTATCGGGGGTAGCATGAACGATGCCGCCCAGAATGCCTTTTTAAAGGTGTTGGAAGAACCCCCTGCAGGGGTATACTTTATTTTAATTTGTGAACACCGCAACGATTTAATGGACACGGTGTTGTCCCGTGGGGTGGTGTTTTCCCTTGGTGCCGTTTCCTTTGAAGAAGCCACCCCTTTGTTGAAACAGGAAGGGGTTTCGGTAACCGCCGAAGAATTTGCCCAAAAAGGCGGGGTTATCGGCGGAGTGTTGCAAAAGGAAGAAATGCTCAGTGTTGCCGGGGAAATTGCTCTTGCCATGGCAACCGCCCTGGGGCAGGGCAGTCGGTCGGCTTTTTTAAAGGCAAGTGCCAAAGCGGCGGAAGACCGTTTGTATCACGCCCCGGTTCTGGATGCCCTTTACGGAATTTTGCATGGGGCGCTGTTGGAAAGTGCCTTGGGTGGGGAGCAGTCTTCTCATCGTGGGGAGTGTATCAGTCTGCTCAACCGCCGTCTTTCCAAAGCCCGCTTGCTGGCAATGGCAGAAATTGTTACAGCAGGACAGAAAAAAATCATATATAATGTCAATGGGAACCTGTTTTTCACTGCCCTTTGCAGTGAACTGCTTCCCCGAACTTAAACGATGGAGTGGAAATCATGCCGGAAATTATCGGAGTACAATTTAAAGAAAACGGAAAATCCTACTACTTTGACCCCAACGGGATCCGGGTAGAAAAGGGGCAAATGGTCATTGTGGAAAATGCCCAGGGCATTGACTGCGGCCAATGTGTTACCCCCAATCGGGAACTGCCTGAGGATTTTGACCGTCCTTTGAAACCTGTTTTGCGAATCGCCACCCAAGCTGATTTGAAACAGGTGGAAGAAAATAAGAAAAAAGCCAAACACGCCTTTGATATTTGTTTAGAAAAAATTGAAAAACACGGGCTGGACATGAAACTGGTTTCGGTGGAATATGCCTTTGACTGCAGTAAGATCCTTTTCTATTTTACCGCTGACGGTCGGGTGGATTTCCGTGAACTGGTGAAAGACCTGGCGTCGGTGTTCCGCACCCGCATTGAACTTCGTCAGGTGGGGGTACGGGATGAAGCCAAAATGCTGGGGGGCATCGGAATCTGCGGCAGAGAATTTTGTTGCAGTCGGTTTTTAAGCGATTTCCAACCCGTTACCATTAAAATGGCAAAGGAACAAAACCTTTCCCTGAACCCTGTGAAAATTTCAGGCACCTGCGGACGGCTGATGTGTTGCTTGGGCTACGAAGAAGAAGCCTATGAATATTTAAACCTTATCACCCCCCGCCCCGGCACTCCCGTGAAAACCCCTTCGGGCAGTGGTGTTGTCCAGGAATCCGCCGTGCTGACAGGGAAGATCAAGGTGCGAATGGATAATGCTCCCGACGCTTTGCCTGAAGTGTTTGACCGCAAAGAGGTGAAACCTTTGGAAAAACGCAAACCCAAAGAGGACCAGAACCCCCAAACCAACTTTGAAGAGTAAAGGGGATAGGGAAAATGGAATCGGTCGGACCATTTTAACATCCCCTTTGGTAATTTTTAAAAATTGGTGATTTTGTGTTGCATTTTGTAAAAAATGTGATACAATGCAGTTGAGATTACGCGGATGTGAAGAACATCGGCAGGAAAAGGAGGTGCCACCATGGCCTACAACATTAGCGAAGATTGCATCAAATGCGGTGCTTGCGAAGGGGATTGCCCCGTAGGAGCCATTACCGAAGGTGATGCTACTTATGTTATTGATGCTGACACTTGCATTTCTTGCGGTGCTTGTGCATCCGGTTGTCCTGTGGACGCTATCTCTGAATAAGTTTTGAGTTTTCAAAATCTATTCATGGTGCAGGCCCGGCTGATTGTATACAATATGTAGTTTGTCCAGCATTTTCCTTGTATTTTCTTCGAAAAAAACCAAAAAGATGCTTGACAAATCTTGTGACCTTGTATATAATTAACTGCGGAGATGCCCAAAAATTTAAAAAAGGAATGATTCGAAATGAAAAAAGTAATCGCTTTGGTTGTTTGCGTTGCTATGCTCGCATGCTTCGCATTGACCGCATCTGCTGCCACTAAAGCTACCTTCAATGTATCTACCGTTGAAGGCGCTGAAAAAGGCCAAATCGTATTGGTTGACATCAGCATCGAAGAAGCCAAAACCAAAATTGGTACTCTTGCTGTAAAAATCAACTATGACACCGAAAAATTGGCTTTCGTTATGAACGAAGACGAAGGCAAATATTTCGTAACCGGTGAAGGCGCTGGCGGTGCTACTGCTGCTGGTAACGAAGAAACCATGGAAGTTCAAATGGCTACCGCTGACGGTTTCTGGAAAGCCGGTAAAGTTTTGACTTTGGCTTTCGAAGTTATCGCTGACATTGCTGAAGACGAAATCGCTGCTGTTACCATGGAACTGTTGGATCAACCCACCCACTGCGAAGATGAAACCGTTACCTATGACGTAGTTATCAATGCCGGTGGTGTTAAAGGCCCCAAAGCTCCTGAAGAATCCGTTGTTCCTCCTGTATCCAGCGAAGACAAAAAACCCGTAGAAAGCAAACCCGTAGTTGAAGCTCCCGTAGAACCCGAAGTAGAAGTAACCGATACCGATGCTAACCCCGAAACCGGTGACGTTTCCGGCATCGCTGTTGCTGCTGGTTTGTGCGCTGTAATGGCTGCTGCTTTCGTTATCACCAAAAAAGTTAACGACTAATTTCAGCCTTCGGCAAACAACCGATGAAAATCGGTAGTTAAGCTAAAACAAAACCGCTTCCCCTTGTGGGAAGCGGTTTTTCTTTGTTTTTGGGTAATTTGGTGTTTTGTTTTTAAGTGGTTTTGGATAAATTGCAGTGAACCATTCCATACTATAACAGTATTTGTTATAGGAGGAATTGTATGAAAAAATTATTGTATATCACCGCCAACACCAAGCCTGAACACTGTTCCACCAGCCGTACGGTGGGTAGACTGGTGGTAAATCAACTGCAAAAAAAGGTACAGGGGTTGCAGTTGGAAGAACTGGATCTATACCAAACCTCGTTGCCTGTTTTAAAGTACCATTACTTTTCAGGCAGAAGCACCCTGATTTCTTCCGACGAAATCATGAAACTTTCTGAGGAAGAACAAAAGGACATTCAGCGAGTGCAACAACTTTGCGACCAGTTTATTGCCGCCGACTATATTGTGTTGGCGGCTCCCATGTGGAGTCTTTCTTACCCGGCTGTGGTGAAGCAGTATCTGGATTGTATTCTTATGAGCGGCAAAACCATTGCCTTTAAAAACGAAAAGCCTTACGGCTTATTGGAAGACCGCCCCCGCAGTTTTGTTTACGTCCAGTCTTCCGGGGGAGCCTTGCCCTGGATGTTGCGTCCTATTCTCAACAAAGGCATGAGTTACGTGGAAGACATTATGAAGTTCATTGGCATCAGCGGTTGTTACAGCCTGTTTGCCGACGGCACAGGCACCACCGAAACCGAGCGCCAGGATGCCATTCAGAAAGCTACCGAGAAAATTGAAACCCTGGCAGAAGAAATGATTAAAAATACAGGTGCGTAATCGGGGAAAGATGCTGTGCTTTTTTGAAATAACCCTTGACATTTAAAGATTTTGCTATATAATAGAAAAGCAACCTGTTGCGGAATTGTGTAAGGGTAGCACAGCAGACTCTGACTCTGTATGTCTGGGTTCGAATCCTAGTTCCGCAGCCATAAAAAAGACTGATTTACCGTTTTGGTAAATCAGTCTTTTTCCTTTACAAATTATGAAGTATGTAGAATATACTATTGAGAAACAGTACTTGCAGTGGGTTCGGGAATGGAAGAAACTTCCCGATTATCTTCCGACTGGGTGGGAAGGTCCACTTCGGAGGTTACGGGTTTTTCCACGTACAGAATAACCTTGGCATCATAAACACCGCAGGTGCTACCGGCTTCGGGAGCGGTTTTGGTTACCACGTAGTCATAATCGGGGTTGGCAACGTTGGTGGTGATGCTGTCGTACTGGAAGCCCGCTTTCCACAGTTTTTCAATGGCTTGGGCATAGGTTAATCCCTGTACGGTGGGAACGGTTAAGTTCCCCGAACCAAGGCTGACCACAACGGTGACCGGCTGGGTTTCTTTGGCGTCCAGGGGAATTTCGGTTCCCGCGGCGGGAGATTGGGAAATAATAACCCCTTTGTCATACTGTTCGCTGTAAACCTTATATTCCACTTTAAAATCATAGGAAGTATAGTTTTGAACGGTGGCATCGTAAGATTGCCCAACGAAATTATTCACTTTACGGGTTAATTGGCTTTCGGTGTCCACCGAAGGGGTGGGTTGGCTGGAAATCACCAACAAAGAAGGGGCACTGGATTCTGGTTCGGAAGAAAAGACACCGAATACGTTCCATTGCAGGTCCACAAAAGCGAAGATGGCAACGAATACCACCAGGGTAACCAGCATGGCAACCAGGGCGTACAACCCGGTTTTGCTTTTTTGGTTTTCCACCACCACGGGGGTTTGTTCTTCTTCACCGGGCAAGGAAGGATTTTTTTCTTCCTGAATGGCGGGAGTGGCGGAGAATTCACTGCGGAACCGTTCAATGGTGGCGGTACGATGGTCGGGCATTAACTGTAAAGCGTTGGTCAATGCTTCGGCGGCGTGGGCAGGCATTTTTTGTTGCAAGGCAGAGGGGATAACGAATACGTCGTTATTCACCCGTTCCTTGGCACTCATGGGAGCGGCACCTGCCAGCACCCGATACAGGGTAGCGGCAAAAGCATATACGTCGGTGTGGGGGCCGGCTTTTCCATCGAACCCGTATTGTTCAATGGCGGCATAGCCGGCAAACAACCCGGTTTTCAAAGCCCCTCTGGCAAAGCGGAGTTCACTGCCTGCGAATCCGCTGAACCGCAATTTACCGTCTTTCCCAACGTACAGGGTGTCGGGGGAAATGCCACCGTGAACAATGCCTGCGCTGTGCAGGGAAGACAGGGTGGAAACCGCTGGCAACAACAGGGTTCTTGCCTGTTCAAAGGTAAGGATTTCCCGATTGCGGTGTAAAAACTCGTTTAAGGTGATGCTTTCGGTGTATTCCGAAACAACGTAGGCGGTGCCGTTACATTCAAAAATGTCATACACCGGGAACAAAGCCGCCAGGTCCCGCATGCGGGCAAGGGCGCGGTGGAGTTCTAAAAATGCCGCCAGGCAACGGGTGTAGTCGGCGCCGGAGGTGGGGTTGACCTGCAATCCGTTTTCCCCCCGCAGGCAAAGGCCTTCTGGCAAAAATTCCCGAATCAGAACGGGAGATTGCAAAATATTGTCCCACCCCATGTAGGTGACCCCTTCGGCGTCAAAGGTCATGACCTTTCCCACCAGGTAACGGTCCATCAGCCAGGTTTTGGTGGCAAGATAGGGGGCGGTTTGCAAGCCGTCGTCCTTATAATTGCAATAAGGGCAAATGTCGGCTTCGCCTTTGTTTTTCATACATTCCATGCAGAGATGATTGGTATTGATCATACAAATCCTCCTTATTTCTTATGAAATAGTTTTTTGAATTGATATACCGGTTCCATGGTTAATTGCATACCTAATTTTTTGAAGGTTCTCTGGTCTACCGACGACAAAATTACCGAGGAGTGAACCTGGCAATCCCGCAGTTTGGAAAGTTGTTGCATGGCAAGTTCTGCGGTGGGGTTGGTGGCGGCGCAAATGGTTAATGCCAATAACACTTCGTCGGTATGCAAACGGGGATTCTGGTTCCCCAAATGGTCAATTTTCAAATGCTGAATGGGTTGAATGATCAAGGGGGAAAGCAAGTGAATGTCGTCATCAATATTCCCCAGGGCTTTCAGGGCATTCAACAGCACTGCTGCAGAAGCACCCAACAAGGGGGAGGTTCTGCCCACGATGATCCGCCCGTCGGCAAGTTCAATGGAGGCGGCAGGTTCCCCTGTCAGTTCAGCGCGCTGGGTGGCGGCGGCTACGACCTTACGGTCTTCCACTGTGATGCCTGCTTGTTTCATCAACAGTTCCAGTTTCCGAACGGTTTCTTCCGAACCGCTTCCTGTTTTCATGGCAACCATGCCTGCATAATACCGACGGATGATTTCATCTTTCGCCGCCTGGGATACCAAATCGTTATCCACAATGCAGTTGCCCACCATGTTTACCCCCATATCGGTGGGGGATTTATAGGGGGATTCCCCTAAAATGCGTTCCAGCATGGCTTTCACCACCGGGAAAATTTCCACGTCCCGATTGTAGTTCACGGCGGTGTTGCCGTAGGCTTCCAGGTGGAAGGGGTCGATCATATTCACGTCATTCAAATCGGCGGTGGCAGCTTCATAAGCCATATTCACAGGATGTTTTAAAGGTAAATTCCAGATGGGGAAGGTTTCAAATTTGGCGTAGCCTGCGTGGATTCCCCGTTTATGGTCGTGATACAACTGGGAAAGGCAAGCCGCCATTTTTCCGCTACCGGGGCCGGGGGCGGTAACCACCACCAGTTCACGGCTGGTTTCAATATATTGGTTTTTGCCGTATCCTTCATCGCTGACAATGAAGTCCACGTTGGAGGGGTACCCGGGAATGACGTAATGACGGTATACCCGAATGCCCAGTTGTTCCAAACGGGCTTGGAAAGCTTCGGCGGCGGGTTGCATGGCAAAGCAAGTAAGCACCACGCTGCCCACGTATAACCCAACGCTGCGGAAAGCGTCGATCAAACGCAGAACGTCCTGGTCATAGGTAATGCCCAGGTCACTGCGGACTTTATTTTTTTCAATGGAATAGGCGTTAATAACAATAACAATTTCGGCTTGGTCTTTCAGTTGCAACAGCATTTGCAGTTTACTGTCAGGTTCAAAACCGGGCAGCACACGGGCGGCGTGAAAATCGTCGAACAATTTCCCACCGAATTCCAGATATAATTTTCCGCCGAATTGGTTAATGCGAGCCCGAATGTGTTCCGACTGCATTTCCAGATATTTTTGATTGTCAAAGCCTATGGTAGCCATTTTCTCATCTCCTAACAACAAATTTCATTGTACCATTTTTATCAGCGCTTTGCAAGGTTTTTCCTGTTTTTGGGGGAGAAGTTTTTGTATTTTGTCAAATTGGGGTATAGAACCGAAAAATCCTTCCATAATAGGATTGAGGTGTTGCAATATGGAAAAGATTCGCGTTGTTCAATATGGATGCGGAAAAATGAGCAAATATATTTTACGGTATTTACATGAACACGGCGCTCAAATCGTAGGGGCGATAGACGTGGACCCCAATATCGTTGGTCAAGACGTGGGAGATTATGTAAATTTGGGGGTAAAAACAGGGGTGATCATCAGCGACAAGGCAGAGTTGGTGTTGGACCAATGCAAGCCTGATGTGGCAATCGTTACCCTGTTCAGCCTGATGAGCGACTGTTATGAACATTTTGAGGCTTGTTTGAAACGGGGGATTCACGTAATTACCACCTGCGAAGAAGCCACTTACAGTTGGACCACCGATGCCATTCGCACCAACAAATTGGATGCCCTGGCGAAACAGCACGGATGCACCTTCGTGGGTAGTGGCATGGAAGACATTTTCTGGGTGAATTCGGTGGCGATGATGGCGGCAGGGTGCAACCGCATTGAAAAAATTCAGGGTGCGGTGAGTTACAACGTGGAAGACTACGGCCTTGCTTTGGCAAAAGCCCACGGTGTGGGGCTGACCCCGGAAGAATTTGAAGAACAAATCGCCCATCCCAAAGTTATTGAGCCTTCTTACGTGTGGAATTCCAACGAGGCATTGGCTTCCAAATTGGGGTTAACGGTGAAAAGCCAGACCCAAAAGTGCGTTCCCTATTTTCATGAAGGGGAAATTTACAGCCAGACGTTAGAACAAACCATTCCCAAGGGCAACTGTATTGGGATGGCGGCGGTGGTCACCACCGAAACCTATCAAGGCATCACCCTGGAAACCCAGTGCATCGGTAAGGTGTACGGGGATGACGACGGAGATCTGTGCGATTTTTGCATCACAGGGGAGCCCAACGTGGAATTTCACGTGGTGAAACCTGCCACGGTGGAACACACCTGCGCTACCATTGTCAATCGGATTCCTTCCTTGTTAAAAGCCCCTCATGGGGTGGTAACTTTAGATCAGTTGGAACCGGTGGAGTACCTGGCATATCCCATGGAGTTTTACGGAAAATAAGATATAAAAAGAAAAACAAGCGGAGAGGTCATACCGACTTCTTCGCTTGCTTGCTTTTTTGTTTTTTATGATTCAAAGCCCACCAGAAGACCGCCTTCCTCTGCATAAAAACTGCAAAGGGCACCACATTCCTGGATTTTTATGTTCAGTTTGGGGAAGGTTTCCAACAAAATTTCTTTCACGGTGTTGGCGGCGGGAAGGTTAAAGCAGTGGGCAATTCTCACTTTGCCCCCGGAAAAGCCGATCTCTTTCATTGAGTTGATGACTTTTGCCAAAGACTGTTTGGCGCCGCGGCATTTGTGGAGCAGTTGCAAGGTGCCTTCATCGCTGGCTTTGCCCACCATGCGGATGTCCAACACCCCGATGAGTTTGGCAAGAGCGGGGTTGATGCGGCCGTTGCGGGCGAAGTTTACCACCGAAGCCAGGCAGAATACCAAATGGGTCCGTTTTTGGTATTGTTTGATTTTTTCGCAGATTTCTTCAAAGGGAAGACCCTTTTCAATGAGTTCTTCCAGTTTTTCAATGATCAAAGTCAGTTCGGGACCTGCCGAAAGGGAGTCGATCACAAATACCTTTGCCCCTTCCCGTTCTTCCCTATATTGTTCCGCGGCGGCAGTGGCGGCGGCGTAACTGCCTGAAAGACCACTGGTAATGGTAACAGCGAAAATTTCGTCAGCATCCCCAAAGGAATCCAGCCAATCCCCAATGCCGGGACAAGCGGTGGAAGATTTTCCTTTGTACTGTTGCAATTCCTGAACCATGGTTTCCACCGGGAAACCGGGAGTGTCAATATATTCTTTTTCAGCGGTGCAGATTCGCATGGGAACCAAGGCGAAATCCACCGAAGAAAGGGTTTGCATGTTGGCGGAAGAGTCGGCAACGATTTTAATAGCCATAATTATCTCCATTCAATACATCTTATTATCGGTTTTTTAAAAACCGATACTTATTATACCTTGTTTTAGTGTTCTTGTCAAGGGGGAAGCGGGGGAAAGAATGTTCTTGACTTATTTTCCCGGGTGGGCTACAATAGGGAGAGTAAAGGAGGCGGAAGAAAAATGCAACAACAAATCAAGAAAATTGTTGAAAATTTTCGCTTGCCTCGGTATGAAGAAATTCCCGACGTGGGCTTGTACCTGGAACAGGTCGCCAAATACATCAGCGGGTATTATACCCCCTTGCTGGGGGAAAGTTTAACCCCTGCCATGATCAGCAACTACGTGAAAAAAGGGTTGATTGACAATCCCGTGAAAAAACAATACGGGCGGGACCAGATTGCCTATTTATTATTTATCGCCGCCGCCAAAAGCGTATTGTCGTTGAATCATTTACAGTGCTTGGTGGACATGCAAAAGAAAAGTTATGCCAACCAAACGGCATACAACTATTTTTGCCGTGAGTTGGAAAACGCGTTGCAATACGTTTTCGGCATCAAAGATTCTTTATCCCAGGTGGGGGTGGAATGTTCCGATGAAAAAACCATGCTTCGGAACACCATCATTGCCCTGGCACATCGGGTATATTTAGAACAGTATTTTCGAATTATGAAGGAAGGAACGGTAGAAAATCAATGAGATATATGAATCGTTCGTTGTCTGAAGGAAACGTTTTCCTGTATTTATTCCTGTGCTTTTTCCCCTTGTTTGTGTGGACCAATTATTCCAATATCACCCACATGAAAATGGTTTGCTTTCTGGTTTTGCTGGCAGGTTTTGGGGTTATGGTTGCCCTTTCTTTTGCCGACAAGAAAAAACGGGTTCGTCAAAATCTCCTTTCCTGGGAAGCCTACACCCCCGACTTTTTACTGGCGGTGTTTTTGCTGGGCGGTTTGATTTCGGGTCTGCTTTCCCCCTATTTGGGAGAAGTGAACAAAGACGGGTTAAACCTGATTTTCTTCGGCGCGGGCCGGCATGACGGTTGGCTGTTTTTGGTAGCCTATGCGTTGCTTTATTTCCTGGCTTCCCGTTTTGCTCATTTTAAACGGGCGCACTTACAGGCCTTTGCCGTTGTTGTGTTTATTATGTGTTTGATCGGTGTGGTGCAACTTTCGGGCATCAACTTCTTGTCCTTGTATCCCACCGGGTCTTATCAAGGGTTCCCCAACCGCTTTTTTTCCACCATCGGCAATGCTGATATTATGGGTGGCTTTATGTGTATGGCGGCGCCCATCATCGGGGTTGGCTACGTGGTATTCCGCCTGTCCAGACCCATGCAAATCTTTTTCCTGATGGCACACACCCTGTCTGTTTATTTAATGATCTATCTGCGAGTGGATATGGCTGTAGTAGGTCTGGCGGCACTGATTGCCGTGATGACTCCTTTGCTTCTCCGCAACCGCATGTATTTGAAAAAACTGCTGGATATCGGCATGACCATTGCCATCGGCTGGGGTTTAACCGGGCTGATCCATCACACCTACGTGAAAGCTGAAAAGGTGACCTACAACACCATCAAAGCCGAAAATCTGTTCTGGCTCTGTTTGGCAATTTTCGGGGTGCTGTTGATTGCTCGACTGCTGGTGGAAAAGTTTGAACTGAAATGGCTTTCTTATAAAGTGTTACGGTGGACTGTGGTTGGTTTGGAAATTGCCGCTGTCATCGGTGCTTTCTGTTTCCTTCGGTTCGTGTTGGAAGAACCTGCCAAAAACGGCTTGCTGAAAGACCTGTACGAATTGGCACGGGGACAACTGTCCTTAACCGCAGGGAATCACCGCATTGGGATTTGGAAATATTCCCTGATGATGGCAAAAGAAAATCCTGTGTTTGGCACAGGGACGGGTACCTTCGCCACTACCTTCAAGGCGTTTGCCAAGGAAGCAGGCTATTCCCGTTATGCCAGCCGCAATCTGGATTTTGCTCATAACGAATATCTCCACTATATCTGCACCATGGGTTTGGTGGGGGGCATCAGTTATATTGCGTTCCTGATTTCTTGTTGCTGGCAAGCCATGAAACGGTGCTTCAAAAATCCCAAGATCCTGGTATTGGGTGCCGCGGTGTTTGGCTATTCGGTGCAAGTGTTCTTCTGCTTCAGCGTGGTTATTGCCGCTCCTTTCTTCTGGTTGTTCCTGGGGCTGATGATGGGCGAAGTTCGTGCCACCATGGTAGGGGAAAAGGTAGAGTCTGCCAGAGTTTCCAACCTGGAATGGGATTCGGCTGAATAAGAAACTTCAAAATAAAGATCCTGTCAAGGCTATTCACAGTCTTGACAGGATTTTTTTAATTGTTCTTCAATTTCTTGGCGAGTATACAATCGGTTCAATACTTCCAGCAACGTGTTGGCAGACATGGCCCTGGGCAGACGTAACTGTTCCTGAAATTCCTGGCGGTTTTGGGAAGCGTTTGGGGTTCCCGAAAGTCCCCAAGAGAACAGGTCGGCTTTGGTGATGGGGTCTTCCGTTGGGCGGGGTGGGAGTCCCGTTACCCCTGCTTGGTCCAAAACCTGTTCCAACACTTCGGTGGGCATTCCCTCTACCCCCAGTTTCCCCTCGGCAGAAGCCTTGGCCTTTCGGCTTTCTTTGCCGTAAATGTCGGGGATATATCCGTGATATACCTTCCCACCGGTCAACACCTGTTTCAGTCGGCTGCGAATGAGAAACCCTGCGTGGTCACTGTCGGTTAAAATCAGCACTCCTTTGGTCAGGGCCAGGGATTGCAACAGGTCCATTTTTTCCTTGTCTTTAAAAATCTGAAAGCCGTTGGTGGGGAGAATCAGGGTGTCCAAAAGGGAAGACAGTCGGATTTTGTCATAGGTCCCTTCCACCACCACGGCAGGTTCAATGGATATCATAGGATTACTCCTTCGCAATTTCCAACAGTCCAACCACTGCTTCCTGAAGCAGGATCTTCCCGTCCACAGGAAGGCTTTTCAATTTGGTGTCCTGTTGGCAGAGAAGTTGCAAACTGCGGTCAATTTTTACGCCCCCTAAATTGCGGGCATCTTTTAAAGAGTATTGCAGGTTGGCGGGTTTCTTCATTCCCAACTCTTTTCCTAACTGTTCGGGAGAAATACCATCTTCCTGGGCGGTCAACGCCCGATAAAGGTTCACGTAAGAGGAAGCCAGTGCCCCTAAAATTTTCAGGGGTTCTTCCCGATTGGCAAAGAGGTGTTCCAAAGTTTTCAACGCGGATTTGCTGTTTTTTCTGGAAATTTCCCGCACCATTTGAAAGGCGGTAACCGACAAGGATTTACTGCACAGTTTGTCCACGTCGGTGGAGGTGATTTCCAGATTCATGCGAAAGGCACAGAGTTTTTCAATCTCGCAAAGCAGGGTGTTCAGGTCGGTGCCCACACACTCAATTAAATAAGCGGCGGTGTTACTGCTCATGCGGCAACCCCGCTTGCCTGCCCCTGTTACCAGAATCCGAATGAGTTCCTGGGTTGTTTTTGGCACCAGTTTTAAACAGCCCTCTACCTTTTCAATGGCATTGAGAAACGTTTTCCATTTTCCCGTGGCGGCGGGTTGCACCCCTGTGTAATAAAACACCAGAACCGTCTGGGGGCAAGGGTCAGTAAGGTAATCCGCCAGGTCGGCGAGTTCTTTGTCACTGCAGTTGGTTGCTACAAAATCCCGCACCAAAACACACCGATGAGAATGCATCACAGGCAACGCATCGGCGGCTTCCAATATTTGGGTCATGGTGACACTGTCCCCCTCCATGCGGTTCAGATTGAAATCGGGCATGTGGTCCCCAACAGTCTTTTCCGCCAGGCCGGTGGCATAGTGGGTAATCAGATAGGTTTCACTGCCGTACAAACAATAAGCGGGCAGAAAATTTCCGTCACCAAGGGATTGTTTCAAACGTTCTTCGGTTAATTTTGCCACAACAGTTTCCTCATCAACCGGGAGGCCATGCCAAAGAACGGCCGGCTAACATGTGGAAATGCAAATGCCCCACTGTTTGCCCTGCGTCGGCGCCGCTGTTGGTAACCAGGCGGTAGCCACCTTCCAGGTTGTTTTCCTTGGCAATGGTGGCGGCAACCTCAAAAATGTGTGCCACAACCGAACTGTTCTGCCGGTTGATCTCTGCGGCAGAGGCAATGTGTTCCTTGGGAATGATTAAAATATGAAAAGGTGCTTGGGGGTCAATATCTTTAAAAGCGAAGACTTTGTCGTCCTCATACACCTTCTGGGAGGGGATATCCCCTGCGATGATCTTACAAAATAAGCAGTCCATACTGTTCCTCCTTACTTATATATAAAGATTATTTTGTTCCTGTGGAACCGAATCCGCCTGCGCCTCGTTGGGTTTCGTCCAGGCTGTCGGCAACTTCAAAGGTGGGTTGTACCACGGGCATAATGGCAATTTGGGCAACTCGTTCCCCGGCTTCCACCCTTTGGTCAGCTTTGCCGTGGTTATGCAGAGCAACCATGATTTCTCCCCGATAATCGCTGTCGATCACGCCCACTTTGTTGGCGGGCGCAAGATTCCGTTTACAGGCAAGGCCACTGCGGGCGAAAATCAAACCCACGTACCCGTCGGGAATGGCCATGGCGATCCCCGTGGGGATCATCACTGTTTCTCCCGAAGGGATGGTAACGCTATCGGTGATACAGGCATATAAATCGGCGCCTGCCGCCTGGGCGGAACCGTAGGTGGGAAGAATGGCGCCTTCTTTAATTTTTTGAATTTTCAGGTTCATGGTTTCTCCACTCCTTTACAATATATACAGTATATCAATTTTAAGGGCAAATGGCAAGGGGTTATTTGGCTTTTGACCGTTTGGCTTGGATATACTGGGTTGGGGTCATATCGGTGGTTCGGTGAAATGCGGTGGCAAAGTAATTGGGAGAAGAAAAATTCAATGCATTGGCGGTTTCGGTTACCGAAAGTCCTTGTTTTAACAGTTGCTTTG
The DNA here is from genome assembly GCA_045593325.1 of Acutalibacteraceae bacterium. Lineage (GTDB taxonomy): Bacteria > Bacillota > Clostridia > Oscillospirales > Acutalibacteraceae > UMGS1484. Next base: position 44,092 of record JAZNWL010000057.1, read on the forward strand.
CCTTGTCGATGCGAAGACCCATGAAAAAATCCGCGGGAGAAACACCGATTTCCTGTTTGAATTTGTATTTAAAGTGGGACAGGGAAAACCCGGAATATTGTGCAACCTGGGATAATAAAACACCGTATTGCACCTGTTGGTTCATATATTCTATGGCGTTTTGAATTTCCCGCGAAACCGATTTTTCCCCAACTTCTTTTGCGTTTTGGATTAGTTGATATAAAAAAGAAACCATTTGTGCCTGAGCATATTGGCGGTGATACAGGGAAGGGGAACAAGCCAAAGAAAAACTTTCGGAAACGGCGTCTTTCATTATGGGACTTCCCGGGATAATGCGGCAGGGGAGATGGCGTAACCCGTCCAATATAAGTGCCGAACCTTCAGGGGATAATCCCAGAATGGAGGGTTGTTGCTTTAAACTGAACCAATACATTTTGTGTCCGTGAAGGGAGCTGATTTCCGTACCGTGCAATTCATCGGGGAACACCACCAGCACCTCTCCGTTTTTGGCAACGTACTGGGTTCCCTTGATTTGAAAAGAGATGGAACCGTTGAGTACGTAGTGGAACTCAAAAGCGTTTTTGTGATGATGATGGGGAATCACCAGTTCTGTAATTTTATAGTCTTGCCATCCAAAGGTCTGTACCCCTTCCAAGGTTACTTGTTGGGGCGTGTAAAGTTTACGGAGTTCGCTGTCGTCTCGCATTTCCTGCATTTCTCCATCGGCTAACAGGGGCATGTTCTCACCTCTCAAATCGTACTGCATACATTTTCAAATGTAATATGGAATCATATGTATTATAATATAAAAAACAGGACGGTTTGTCAATGAATAGGAGGAAGTATTATGAAACAATGGATGATGAAATCCCTTTGTGTGGTGTTGGCGTGTGTTTTTTCATGCACTGCCCTGGCGGATAGCCTTTGGTTGGATACTGCACCCTGCGTCGACCCCTACGATTTTTCCATTGCGGTGGTGGGGGACACCCAGGTGATTACCGAATTTGCTCCGGACGATCTCCATTGTATTTACGATTGGATCGTTGACAACGCGCAAGCCAAAAAAATGAAGTTTGTTTGTGGCTTGGGGGATATTACCAATAGCAGTACCGGCAAGGAGTGGCGGATTGCCAAGGAGGAGATCCATAAAATGGACGGTGTGGTTCCCTATTCTTTGGTACGGGGCAATCACGACGGCACCACTGGGTTTTTGGTGAACTTCCCATTAAAAGATTATGAGGAGGTCTTGGGCGGGTACCACGGGAAAAGTATGTTGAATTCCTGGCAGACCTTTACAGTGGGCAATCTTTCCTATTTGATTCTGGCGTTGGATTACGGCCCCAGTGACGAAGTGTTGGCTTGGGCGGGCCAGGTCATTGAAGAACACCCTTATCATAACGTAATTATAACCACTCATGCCTATCTGGATGCAGACGGTTCCCTTTTGGATGCCAGCACCCAACTGGCTCCCATCGGCACCGGCGGGTATAACAACGGTGATCATATCTGGGATAAGTTGGTTTCTCAATATAGTAACATTGTTATGGTGTTGTGCGGTCATATTACCACCCCGTCAAATGAAATCGTGGTAACCGAAGCTACCGGGATAAAGGACAATAACGTGGTGCAAATGTTGATCAACCCGCAAGCCATGGATCAAAATCTCGGCACTTGCGGTATGGTGGCTATGCTCTATTTTTCTCAGGGCGGTAGCAAGGTACAAGTGGAATACTATTCCACCGCAAAAGAGAAGTGGTATATGGAACGCAACCAATTCACCGTAACCCTGGACGTGGTGAAAGATCCTGCAAAGGTAGATTACGGGGACGTAAACTCCGACGGAGCGGTGAATGCCAACGATGCCTTGCTGATTCTCAAAGCCGCCGTGGGTAAAACGGAACTCACGGGAGAGCAAGTGAAAACGGCAGATGTAAACGGAGACAAAAACATCAATGCCAAAGACGCGTTGCTGGTTCTTCAAAGGGCGGTAAACAAAATCCAAAAATTTCCCGTGGAAGGATAAATTACCGTCTGCATAGTATAATTGCAAAAAGAGGATGCTGTGTTTGGGGACACAGCATCCTCTTATATCATACAGTATTACATACAAAATCGATGTTCCCCAATGGTGGTGATCACCGGACGGGAGAAGATCCAGTTGCTGGTAGCGGTGGAGGGATTATAATAGTAAATGGCGCCTCCGCTGGGGTCCCAGCCATTCAGGGCGTCCCGCGCCGCTTTGTAGGCGCTGTCTGAAACGGCTTTGTTGAATTGACCGTCATACAGGCAGGTAAAGGCGCCTGATTGATAGATGACCCCTGAAATAGAATTGGGGAAAGAGGAGTGGGCAACCCGATTGAGCACCACCGCCCCCACGGCAACCTGACCCACGTAGGGTTCGCCCCGGGCTTCGGCGGAAATCAGCCGCGCCAATAAGTTGTAGTCGTTGTTGGAAGTACCCCCGGAGGAGGAGCCGGAAGCAATTCCCATGGCAGCCAGGGTGGCGGGTCCGGCAATGCCGTCGGCGGTCAACCTGTTTTTCCGCTGAAAGGAAATCACGGCGTTCTTGGTTTTGGTGCCGTAAATGCCGTCCACGCTGCCTGAGTAATATCCCCAGTTTTTCAACTTGGTCTGAATCTGACGCACCTCACTGCCGGTGGATCCCATTTTGGAAAGGGCGGAAACACTTCCCGAAAAGGCAAGGGTGATGATCAACAGGTTCAGAAGAATGATCAGGCTCACCTGCCATACCTTATATAAAAATGAACGATTTTCTTTCATGGATGAATTACACCTCATACTTTGAAATTTGCGGTAGTTATAGGATGGTTGTTGCCAAAACGATTATCAAGACCAAATTTTTCCAATGGGGAACTATACAACATATTTGGGTAAAAATCGGGGAAAAACACAAAATGTAGAAGCCTGAAAAAAGTGCGAAAAAAACTTGAAAAAAATTGAAAAAAAGGCTTGACAAACCTGATTCTTTTTGGTATTATAGCGGAGCACTCGAGGAACGCGGGTAACTCTGCGGGAAACGGGAGCCGCCAAAAAGAAGTTTGAAAAAACTTTAAAAAAAGCGAAAAAAGTTCTTGACAAACGGAAGTAAGTGTGGTATATTCATACTTACGGCGCCTCGAGAGAGGTAGTCAAGCGGACCTTGAAAATTAAACAACGATAGAAGGAACCCGAGATTTTTTTGAGGAAGTTTTGAAGGAAAAACTCCTTAGAATTCAGTAATCTGGAATTTCTAAAAAAGCAAGTGCGTTGAAAGCACGCACAAAACACGCAAAGCGTGAATGAGCGAGAACAGCTCTAAGATTGATATT
>JAZNWL010000058.1:0-4264 GCA_045593325.1 Acutalibacteraceae bacterium
GTGTCGTAGTGTTGGGGGGCAGTTTCTTAACCACCCAAACCTTCTCCTATCTTATTGGGTGTGCCGCTCAGTTTGGCGTGCTAATGAATTTATGGGGAAAACGGCTTTTGTTTACCCGTATGTATCGGAATTTCGAGTTGGTGGGCAACAGCCGTACCAAACAGGTGGTAACGGCGGTGGAAAACCGTGAAGAAGCCTTTGAATTGGGCAGAGGGCTGGCCATTGGTTCTCCCGATGTGGCATACAGCCGAAAAGGGGAAGACCTGGAAGGGTTTTTGTATCATTCCTATGCTCCCGACATGGCGGAAAACGCCGCCCGGTTGCCCTTGCTTTTGATGCCTTTGTTTGGCATTTTAGGGGGCGTTTTTGCCTATTTCTTCCTGCCTCACAGCGGTGTTTCATCGGCAGTATTTCACGTGATCAGCGGGATTTGCGGTTGTATGCAAATTGCCCTTCCTGTTACATTGTTGTTGGCAGGGAATGTACCTTTTCATTGGTTTGGAAAAGCCCTTCGTTCTCAAAAAATCATGCTGTCTGGGTACGATGGAATCACTCAGTTTAAAGATACCGACGTTTTGGCGGTGGATGCTTCCACCTTATTCCCCGCAGGCTCTATTACCTTGAAAAGCATTAAATCGGCTTCCAACCAGAGTCTGGACCGCTCCATTATGGACGTGGCAGGGGTGGTATACATGGCAGATTGCCCCTTGAAACCCTTGTTTGAAAATATCATTCAAGGAAAAACCAACCTGTTGCCTGAAGTGGATACCTTGGTGTATGAAGAAGAAATGGGCATTTCCGGTTGGGTTATGGGCTACCGGGTGCTGGTGGGTACCAAAAAGTTAATGGAAAATCACGGAGTTATGGTGCCTGATACCGATTATGAAGAAAAATATAACGAGTTCGGTTTAAAAGCGGTTTATCTTTCCACCCAGGGCATTTTATCTGCCATCTTCCTGGTGAAATATACCCCCGACACTAAGGTGAAAGCAGGCTTGCAACGGGCGGTAAAAGAGGGAATGTCCTTGCACGTGTATTCCTGCGACCCCAACATTACCAAAGAATTGATTTGCAAAATGTTTCGTTTACCCGCCGCCTCGGTTCGCATTATGGGTGCCGTTCCCAGACGGTTGTATAAACAACAAACGGAAAAAGACACAGCTCCCCAGGCAGTTTTGTCTTACGAAGGCAACGCAGGAGCTTTTTGTCGTGGGATTTGCGCCGCGAAAAAATTATATAGAATTATCCGTTTCGCTTCCATCCTGCAAACCCTGTTTGTTATTTTAGGGGTCTTCGCCTTTTGCACAGGCTTGTATTTGTTGGGTTCAGGGGGCGTTTCAGGGGTGTTGTTGGCGGCATATCATTTGCTGACCACGGTTGTTACCCTGGCATTACCGAGGTTGATGGGACGATGAAGCAAACCAAACCACCCATTGGTTTATATATCCACGTTCCTTTTTGCCGTTCCAAGTGTCGGTATTGTGATTTTTATTCCTTAACCAAACTGGAGGATCCCCAACAGTACGTGGACAGTGTGATTACTGCCATGGAAAAGTTTTCACGGCAATACCCCCGTCAGGCAGATACCATTTATCTTGGCGGCGGTACTCCGCCCATGCTGGGGGAGCGGGGGCTGAATCAACTGTTGGATGCCGCCCGTACCTTGTTTTCCTTTCAAGGGGGAGAAATTACCTGTGAAGTAAATCCGGGAGGGGGATACCCCGTTACGGTGGAAGCCTTGGCGAAAATGGGGGTCAATCGTCTTTCGGTGGGGCTGCAAAGCAGTAACTCTTATGAACTTTCTCTTTTGGGCAGAACCCATTCCCCTGAAGACGTGGAAACCCTCATTGAAGAAGCCCACAAATGGGGCATTACCAACTGTTCGGTGGATTTAATGTGGGGAATCCCACAGCAAACCATTGTTTCGGCACTGGACAGCCTGGCATTTGCCACCAGACTGCAACCTACCCATATTTCAGCATATATGTTGAAGGTGGAACCCAATACTCCTTTTGGCAGAATGGGCAACCAACTGGTTTTACCTGAGGAAGATGCGGTTTGTGATATGTATGAACAATGCTGTGCCGCCCTGGAAGAACAGGGATTTCACCGATATGAGATTTCCAATTTCGCCAGAGAGGGTTTTGAAAGTAAACACAACAAAAAATATTGGGATTGTCATGAAACTTTAGGCATTGGCCCCGCCGCCCATTCCTTCCTGGAGGGCAAACGGTTTTATTACCCTCGGGATATTGGAGAATTCCTGAAAGGGACTCCTCCTGTGGACGATGGCACCGGGGGCGATTTTAAAGAGTATGCCATGTTGCAACTGCGGTTGACACAAGGCTTGCAACGGGCAGAATGTATTGAACGATTTGGAGAAGATCTGCCTGAAAGTTTGCTGAAAAAAGCCCGACCCTTGGTCCAACACGGACTGATGGAACTGGATGAACAAGGACTTCGCTTAACTTTAAAGGGAAACCTGGTATCCAATGCCATCCTGGCAACTATATTGTAAAAAAAGAAGGTGCATGTGCACCTTCTTTTTTAATAGGATTTTTCAATAATCGCAACTGCCACGGTAATATCATCTGCATGTTGATCGGAACACCGTCGTTTGGCGTAGTCTGCCAAGTGTTCCGCCAAGGCGGTGGCATCGGGGGTGTCCCATACTTCCAGTTCTACTCCCATCCAATCGGTGCCATCCCCCAAAGCCCCATCGGACATCATCACAATAATATCCCCCTTGGAAAGGGAGGTTTGGGTATGGTCAAAATCCACCCCACTGACAATTCCTGCAGGTAGGTTCTCTCCTGCGGCAATCCCGGATCTTCCGTTTTTCCGAAGCAGGGTGGCAGGTGCCCCCGCTTTGTAAAATTCAGCAATGCCACTGAATAGATCCAGCACCGTCACGTCCACCGTGGCAAGGGATTCGTCGGTAGATTTATATAACATGGCGGAATTGACAATTTTTAAGGCACTATTTGGGTCGAATCCCGCTTTCATCAATCGTGCCATCAACCCGGAAGCCATGGTGCCGTCCACAGCAGCACGCCCGCCTTTTCCCATGCCGTCGCTGAGAATCATCACAAATCGGCCCCGTCCGTCAAAAAAGCCTTGGTAAGCGTCACCGCATAACTTGTTGTTGCCGTAGGAAACCTGTGCCACCCCGAAGTTGACGGTGTATTCCGCCTTTTCCGACAGGGTCAGCAAAATGGAGTTTCCCGCATCCGAAAGGGTAGGGGTCTCAAATTCCCGACCGCATTTGCTTCCTAATTCCCGCAAAAGAATGGCACGGTTGAGTTTTTTGTTGTCTTCCCGATGTAAACGGATTTCGGCAGTTAAACGGCCGTAGCGGTCCACCTGGCAACTGATATCCAAGGGGTTGACTTCCATTTGCAGAAGCCCGTTGCGGATCTGGGCTGCGGTGTCGTAATCGTATCGGGCAGAGGAATGAAATTCTTCCGAAAGTCCGTTTAACATTTGGGCAATGCCTTTGAATTCTTCGGCAATCACTCCGCGAATTTCCTCCAGCCGTCTGCCGGCGGCATCTTTGGCAAGAAAGTCGTTGAAATGAACCGTTAAAGCATCCAATACCTCCTGCGAATGTAAACAGTGTTCTTGAAAAGACGTGGGTAAATCGGTGGGGTGCACCGTCCCGTTTTTTCGCAGGGTTTTGGTGGCGGAAAGCAGAGCAGACAAGGTTTCCCCCTTGTTGGATTCCCAACAGTATATTCGCATACTGCAACGGGCACAAGCGGTGTCTTCAGTTTTTTGAAAAATATGTTCAAAGGAAGGGGCGTTGATTTTCTTTAACTTTTTGGAAACTTCTTCCACTGTTTGGGAAACGTCCTGTAATGCATCGGCGGCAAAGGCAAGACGGACTACAATGCTGTTACGAAGCCCTTCCACCAAAGGGGCCTCAGGGGGTGGCGAAAAGAGCTTGTTGAAAAATCCGTTGACTTTTGGCGGCAGAACCATGAAAATCACCGTGGCACACAACACTTCATATAAAACAGGAAGGGTGACAGGAGAACTGTTTTGAATGGCAACCAATCCATTGGATAAAATCAAAGCAACCGAGCATCCTAATTTCCCTAAGGGGGAGAATACCCCTGCAATGAGTCCCCCAATCATCAGCCCCAGGGCGGCGGTTGCCAGGTCGGGGTCGGCAAGATAAACCGAAAATCCCATAGCTACAGCGGTGATGGCTCCCACCCCTTCTCTGCCGTAGCGGGCGGCAAACAGCACCAGAAGGATGCCA
>JAZNWL010000059.1:0-1674 GCA_045593325.1 Acutalibacteraceae bacterium
ATTGGTAAATGTAGTCATTTTAATCAAGAAGTCCTTGCACTTATTAAAAAATAATGATATACTCAAGAAAATATGCATTATTTTTGGAAAGAAAAGAGGGGTCAAAGTGTCAGGGCGTAAACATTTGGAAATCTTTACAGACGGTGCCTGTTCAGGAAATCCCGGTCCCGGTGGTTGGGGTGCTGTTTTACGATACCAAGGAATTGAAAAAGAGCTTTCAGGCGGCGAGGCTTCCACAACCAACAACCGGATGGAATTAACTGCCATCATTGAAGCCCTTTCCTGCTTGAAAGAGCCCTGCGACGTCACCTTAACCACCGACTCAAAATATGCCGCCGACGGTATTACCAAAGGTTGGGCAGCTTCCTGGAAACGAAACGAATGGAAAAAAGCAGATAAGAAACCGGCTTTGAATTCTGATTTGTGGGAAAAGATTTTACAGTTGACCGAAAAGCATCATGTAAATATTGTATGGGTGAAGGGTCATGCGGGGCATCCTGAAAACGAACGGTGCGACACCCTTGCAACCACTGCTATTGCCAAGTTTAAGGAGTAATCTAATGACAAAAAAGGAACGTGCACTCTATTTTGTTGAAAAACTGAAGGAACGGTATCCCCAGGCGGTTTGTTCTTTGGAGGCTGACTCCCCTTTTCAACTTCTTGTTGCCACAAGACTGTCCGCACAATGCACCGATGCCCGAGTGAATCTGGTTACCCCTGAATTATTCAAAAGATATCCCACAGCTGAAACCATGGCAAAAGCCACCTATGAACAGATTGAAGAATTGATCCAATCCTGCGGATTGTATAAAACCAAAGCAAAGAGTTTGGTGGACATGGCAAACATGCTTTGCAAACTGCACAACGGCGAAGTTCCAAACTCTTTGGAAGAATTGGTAAAACTCCCGGGCATTGGTCGAAAGACCGCCAATTTAATTATGGGAGATGTTTTCGGCGCCCCTTCCTGCGTGGTGGCTGACACCCATTTAATTCGCATCACCAATCGTTTTGGTCTTGTTTCTTCCAAAGACCCATATCAAGTGGAAATGGCACTGAGAAAACTGTTGCCGCCGGATGAGTCCAATAATTTTTGTCATCGTATCGTCCATTTCGGTCGTGAAGTTTGTACAGCAAGATCCCCCCAATGTGACAGTTGCCCCTGTCAGAATGTCTGCGGAAAAATTGGAATTTTATAAAAATTATGGTTGCATTAAGAAAAATAATGTGATATAATCATTGCATATTTGAAACGCTATGACGGAGGATTCGTAACGAATCATAGTAAGCATTCAAACAGAATACCAACCAGAGAGCATAAGGCGGTTTTTGCCGGGTGGAACTTTATGCGGTGGGTTTGATTGCCGAACTTCCCTCCCCAGCGGTTTGCTTGAACCTTCAAGTAGAGCAAAACGGTCAACTCCGTTATCGGTTACGCTGCTGTTTGGCAGTAAAAATGAGTGTTTGCCAGTAATAGGCAAAAATTCAGGTGGTACCACGGAAGCAATGGCTTTCGTCCTGATTTTTCAGGGCGAAGGCTTTTTTTATTGAAACAAGGAGGAACTGTTGTGAAAGAACAATTACGAGCCATTGGCAAAAAAGCAGAACAGGCTTTACAGGAAGTTACCAACTTAACCCAATTAGACGAACTTCGTATTGCTTATTTGGGCAAAAAGG
>JAZNWL010000060.1:0-34869 GCA_045593325.1 Acutalibacteraceae bacterium
CGTTGCGATCGGGCGGTCATCAATGCAGATGATGCCTATGCCAAAGAGTTTATTGAGGCTTGTGAATGCCCCGTTACCACCTATGCGGTGGATACCAATGACAGCACCTATACTGCCAAAAATCTTCGCCGTCACGTAGGCGGCGTGGACTTTGAAGTGGTGGGGGACAGTGTTATCGGTCGGGTAAAACTAAAGGTTCCCGGAGTGTTCTCGGTTTATAATGCCCTGGCGGCAGGCAGTTGTGCCTTGTCTTTGGGTGTTCCTTTTGCTTCGGTTCTCACAGCCATGTGTTCTTTGGAAAGTCCCAAAGGACGGGCAGAATTGGTTCCCACCGACGGGCGGGATTTTACCGTAATTATTGACTATGCCCACACACCGGACGGACTGGAAAATATTTTGCGGGCATTACGAGGCAGTGCCAAAGGCCGTTTGGTAACCGTTTTCGGCTGCGGCGGTGACCGTGATAAAACCAAACGCCCTCAAATGGGTAGGATCGCAGGGGACTTTTCCGATTACGTCATCGTCACTTCTGACAATCCCCGTACCGAAGAACCCGGGGAAATTATTAAAGATATTCTGGTGGGCATGGAGGATTGCGATACCCCCTATACGGTGATTGAAAACCGTATCAAAGCCATTGAATATGCTATTTTAAATGCTCAACCCGAAGATACCATCGTTCTGGCAGGGAAAGGGCATGAAACCTATCAAATCGTTGGACATCAAACCATTCATCTGGATGAACGGGAAGTTGTGAAAAAAGCTTTGGCAAAATTATAATGTAGGATAGGATGTTGAACAATGGATGTAATTGTTTTGTTAATATCGGCAACAGTTGCCTTTGCTGTTACGGCAATTATGGGAGTCTGGATGATTCCGTTCCTTCGTCGGTTGAAATTCGGGCAAACTATTCTGGAGGAAGGCCCCGCCTGGCATAAATCCAAACAGGGAACTCCCGTTATGGGTGGCCTTCTGTTTATTACAGGAATGGTGGTTGCCTTTGTTACCGGCCTTTGTTTTGCTTTTGTAAATCGTGAAGTTAGCTTGGCACAAGAACTGTTTTCCGGCTTTGACCAAGACCGCATTTATTTTGTTCGGATTCTTGCAGGGTTAGGACTGGCCTTGTTCTCCGGTGCCATTGGGTTTATGGACGACTACATTAAGGTTGTAAAAAAACAAAACCTGGGGCTTACCGTAAAACAAAAAACCATGTTGCAACTGTTGGTAGCCGCGGCATTCCTGGCAACCCTGGCTTTAAACGGAGACACCACCACACATATTCCTTTTATCGGAATTGTGGACGTTTCTCAAGGGGTTGGGCTTATTTATTGGCCTATTGCTCTTTTGTTTATTTACGGATTCATCAATTCGGTGAACCTCACCGATGGGGTAGACGGTCTTTGCACTGGGGTGACCCTGATGATTTCAGTATTCTTTATCATGCTGTCAGGCTATTTGCAAAACCATTCTTTAGGGTTGTTGGCAGTATGTGCCGCAGGGGGCTGTGCAGGTTTCCTGGTTTGGAACTTAAAACCCGCCAAAGTGTTTATGGGAGATACGGGTTCCTTGTTTCTGGGTGGTTTGGTTTGTGCCATGACATTTGCCAGCGGGTATCCTGTGATTTTGTTGCTTGCCGGGATTATTTATCTTCTGGAAGCGCTTTCGGATATTATTCAGGTTGCCTATTATAAGAAAACAAAAAAACGAATTTTCAAAATGGCTCCCATTCACCATCACTTTGAAATGTGTGGTTGGAGTGAAAACAAAATCGTGGTAGTTTTTTCCACCGTTACGGTGATTGGATGCCTGTTGGCGGGCCTATTGATTTATTTAGGTTAAAACATAAGAAAAAGCAGGTGAGCAGTTTGGTTTCCAAGCAAACACAAAACATAGAAAAAGCTATAAGAGAACAGCCCTCTTCTAAGTGCCATCCCCGTGGAAAAATGGATATGGTTTTCTTTGGGTGCGTTATGCTTCTGCTCACTGTTGGTTTGATCATGCTGTTTTCTGCCAGTTATGCTTTTGCATATTACAATTACGGAAACAGTTACAAATTCATTATTCGTCAGGCAGAATTTGCTGTTCTTGGCGTGGTGGCGATGGTAGTTATTTCCTATATAGACTACCATTGGCTGGCTAAAAAAGCCATTCCCTGGCTGGTTTACGGCGGTTCGGTGGGCATGTTGCTGTTGGTATTGGCGTTACCTCCCATGTCGGAAGATTTTGATTATAAACGATGGATCGCCATAGGAGGATTTTCCTTCCAGCCTTCGGAAATTGCAAAATTCGCCATCATTTTACTTTTTGCCTACTTAATTTCCAAAAACTATAAACGAATGCAGGAATTCAAATACGGTATTTGTTATTTCTTTATTTTGTTAGGCATTGTGTGCGGCCTTTTGGTTATGGAACCTCACCTGTCAGCCACCATCCTGGTGTTTGCCATTGGTGTGATTCTCATGATTGTTGGCGGCATTAAAATGAAACACATGGCAATCGTAGGAGGCGTTGGTGTCCTGGGGGTTGCAGGGATCGTTCTTTCCGGGGCGGTTAGCTATGCATTCAGCCGTTTCCAGTATTGGCTTGACCCTTGGGCAGATGCCACAGGCAAAGGGTATCAAACCATTCAGTCTTTGCTTGCCATTGGTTCCGGCGGTCTTTGGGGAAGGGGACTGGGCAATTCCCGACAAAAGTATTTGTGGGTTCCCGAACCTCATAATGACTTCATTTTTTCTATTGTTTGTGAAGAATTAGGGCTGATTGGTGCCCTTTGCATTTTAATTGGTTTTGGTATCTTGATCTGGCGTGGGGTGTCCATTGCCATGCGCGCTCCCGACCGTTTCGGCTCTTTGCTTGCCATGGGAATTATTTTCCAGATTGGCTTGCAAACCGCTTTGAATATTCTGGTGGTTACCAACACCATCCCCAACACCGGCATCAGCCTTCCCTTCTTTAGTTACGGAGGAACATCACTTTTGATGCTTTTGGGACAAATGGGAATCGTGCTATCGGTTTCCCGCAGCAGTACAGTGAGAAAAAGGTGAATGATTCATGAAAATCGTTTTTGCCTGTGGAGGAACAGGCGGACATATCAATCCTGCTATTGCCGTTGCAGGAACCATTAAACAGCACCATCCTGATGCCGAAATTGCCTTTATCGGCAATGAAAAGGGAATGGAATCCCGTTTGGTGCCCGCCGCAGGATATGATTTTTACCCCATTCACGTGGCAGGGTTTCAACGAAAATTAACCTTGAAAAACGTGGGAAGAAATATTTCCGCTGTGAAAAAAGCAGTGACATCAAGTTTTGAAGCAGCAAAAATTTTAAAAAAATTACAGCCTGACCTGGTGGTGGGCATGGGGGGTTACGTCAGCGGTCCTGTGTTGAGAAAAGCCCATCAAATGGGTTTCAAAACCGCTACCCATGAACAAAATGCCTTCCCCGGGGTTACTACAAAAATGTTGGTAAATAAAATGGACCTGGTGATGCTGGCAATGCCTGCCGCCGTGAAACATTTACCTGAACGGCATTATGTGATTACCGGGAACCCTGTTCGTCCTGCTATGCTTGGAATTACCAAAGAAGAAGCCCGTGAAAAATTAGGAATTCGTAAAGACGTTCCCTTTATTCTTTCTTTTGGGGGCAGTCTGGGTGCCCAGTGCATCAATAAGGCTGTAGCAAATGTAATGGCATGGCATTGGAATAAAGGTATGATATATCATTATCATGCTACAGGAAAATCCGACAGCAGTTGGATGCCCGATTACGTTCGGGAGCAAGGGGTAGACCTTTCCCGTGCCCCCATGATTCGTATGAGTGAATATATCCATGACATGGATTTGTGCATGGCGGCGGCAGATTTGGTTATCAGCCGTGCAGGGGCGATCACGTTAAGTGAAATTGAAGCCCAAGGAAAAGCCGCCATTTTGATTCCGTCTCCTTACGTAGCGGAAAATCATCAATATCACAATGCCATGACCCTGGTAAACCGAGGGGCTGCGGCAGTAATTGAAGAAAAAGATATGGATGAAAACACTCTGACTCAAAAGGTAAAAGAACTTTTGAATGACAAAGAAACCCTGAAAAAAATGGGGAACGCCGCACGGGAAGGGGCATATCTGGATGCCAATGAAAGGATTTACCGTGCATTGATGAAACTTTTGTAACCAAACCGACTTTCTTTCATACACTGGCAGTATCCGTGCCGATGCTGTATGAAAGGAAGCGGTTTTATGTCTTATATTTTAGTATCAGGAAACAAACGGCTTTCAGGAACCGTAACAATTCAGGGAGCCAAAAACAGTATTTTACCCATTCTTTCAGCTGCCATATTGTGCAAAGAACCCTGTGTGATACATAACTGTCCCGAGATATCCGACGTAAATGCCTGTATTGGAATTCTGGACCATTTGCAATGCAAAATCTGTCGGCAAGACCATACCATAACTGTTGACCCAAGCCGTGTTACCTGCGGGCCTATTCCCGATGAACTTATGGGGGAAATGCGGTCTTCCATCGTGTTTTTGGGCGCCATTTTAGCCCGTTGCGGAGAAACGGTGCTGTCTTTCCCCGGGGGTTGCGAATTGGGGCCCCGTCCCATTGATTTGCATTTAAATGCTCTGCAACAGATGGGTGCCACCATAGAAGAATCCCATGGCAAACTGTTTTGTATGTTGCCCGGCGGACGGTTTCACGGGGCAGAGATCGTTCTGCCCATTCCCAGCGTGGGAGCAACCGAAAATATTATGATTGCCGCCACCCTGGCAAAGGGAAAAACGGTGATCCGCAACGCCGCCAGAGAACCTGAAATTGAAGATCTGGCCGCTTTTCTCAATGCCTGCGGAGGCAAAGTTCAGGGGAGCGGAGAAAGCACCATTGTGGTGGAAGGGGTTTCCTTCCTCAAGGGGTGTGAACATAAAATTATCCCCGACCGTATTGTGGTGGCTACCTATATGTCAGCCATTGCAGTTACCGGGGGGGAAGGCTGTTTGCAGGATGTCGTTCCTCAACACGTTTATCCTGTTTTGCCTTTTTTTCGACAAAGCGGTTGTGATATAACCGAAAAAGAAAACTCTTTGGTCATTCGTGCCCCAAAACGTTTAGGGGTATTAAAACATATCGTTACCGGCTATTATCCCGGTTTTCCCACCGATGCCCAACCCATCATTATGCCCATGGCAACCATTGCCCAGGGCACCAGTACCTTTGTGGAAAACATTTTTGACAGCCGTTTCCATCACGTTCATGAATTGGTGAAAATGGGGGCAAAAATTAAGGTGGAAGGGCGAATGGCAGTTGTGGAAGGGGTTCGGAATCTTTCTTCTGCCACGGTAAAGGCCAGGGATTTACGGGGCGGTGCAGGACTGGTTGTGGCAGGGCTTGCTGCCGACGGTATTACCAAGGTCGACAATACTCACTTTATTATCAGGGGATACGAAAATATCGTGTCAGATTTGAATACGTTGGGAGCCCAGGTGAAATGGGTGGATTAATTAAAAGGATGTTATAACATGGATATGGAACGTCGTGAACGGGAAATGAAAAGTCGGCGGGAACAGGAACGCCGCCGTGCCAAAACCCGTACTGCCAAAAAACAAAAATCCAAAAAACGGGCTGGGAAGGGCCTATGGTTGTTTATGCTCTGCCTGATTCTTGTAGGGGCTTTGGTGGTGAGCGCTTATACCTTTTTGTTTCCTGTAAAAACCCTTTCGGTGGAAGGAAACAGTCGGTATACCACCGAAGAAATTATTTCGGCATCGGGCATCCAGACAGGTGATAACCTGTTAGCGTTGGACCCCGAAGAAATTGAGAATAACATTCGTCTTTCTTGCCCTTATATTCACAAGGTTGCCTTGCAACGGAAATTGCCTACCCGAGCGGTATTAACCATCACCGAAGGGACACCTGTTTTGTCTTTTTTGGTAGGGAGCGAATATTACCTGGTCAACGACCGTTATGAACTGATGGAAATCAATGTGCAACCCATGGGCGGTGCTGTGGTTCACGGGTTTACCGTGTCTTCCAACGGTGTCGGTAAAGCGGTTTCGGTGGAACCCAATCAGTTAAAAACTGTGTTAGATACCCTGGTATCGGAACTTAGTAAACAAGGGGTTACCCAAATTACCCAGATGGACTTGCGGGACACAAATGATATCCGCCTGCTGTTTGCCGACAGGCATATCTGGGAGTTGGGCAGTATGGAAAAACTAAGTTATAAAATCGAGTTCGGTGCCCAGATCAGCAAACAGGAAACCGGCACGGGTATTGTGAACTTGAAAGGGTTGAACAGTGGGAAAAATGGGTATTTTTCCCAAAAGGTTTTAGGGGATTTTGTCCCTGTGGAACAGGTAACTCCCACCGATGTTCCCATAGAGGAATAGTTTTTCTGAAATTTCTTTTAAAAATGACAAAAAAACCTTTAAAATTAAGAAAAAAACTTAAAAATAAGGTTGAAATTTCCCTGAATCCATGTTACACTTTATGAGTATAATCGTGTCTATTATCAGATGTATCAATATATAGGAGGATGTAAGAAAATGGAACTTGCTCAAGAATATTCCAATGTTGTACAAATCAAAGTAGTCGGTGTTGGTGGTGGCGGCGGAAACGCTGTAAACCGCATGGTAGATGCCGGCGTGAAAGGTGTTGAATTTATCGCTATCAACACCGATAATATGGCTTTGTATAACTCCAAAGCCGACATGAAAATCCAAATCGGTGAAAAGGTAACCCAAGGCAAAGGTGCCGGTGCCAATCCCGACGTTGGTGCAAGAGCAGCTGAAGAATCCAGAGATGCTATTGTTGACGCTTTGAAATCTGCCGATATGGTGTTTATCACCAGCGGTATGGGCGGTGGTACCGGTACCGGTGCTGCTCCCATCGTTGCTCAAATTG
The DNA here is from genome assembly GCA_045593325.1 of Acutalibacteraceae bacterium. GTDB lineage: Bacteria > Bacillota > Clostridia > Oscillospirales > Acutalibacteraceae > UMGS1484. The sequence continues at coordinate 6,896 of JAZNWL010000060.1, forward strand.
CTAAAGAAATGGGCATTCTGACTGTTGGTATCGTTACCAAACCCTTCGCTTTCGAAGGCAAACGTCGTATGGAACAAGCCGAAATCGGTATTGGTGCTTTGCGTGAACACGTTGACAGTCTGGTAGTGATCCCCAACGAACGCTTGCAATTCGTTTCCGAACAAAAAATCACCTTGACCAACGCTTTCAACATTGCTGACGATGTTTTGCGCCAAGGTGTTCAAAGTATTTCCGAATTGATTTCCATTCCTTCTTTGGTTAACCTGGACTTTGCCGACGTTACCGCCGTTATGAAGGATGCTGGCTACGCTCACATGGGTGTTGGCTCTGCCACTGGGAAAGACAAAGCCGAAGTTGCCGCTAATACTGCTATCACCAGCAAATTGATCGAAACTTCTATGCAGGGTGCTCGCGGTGTTATCATCAACATTACCGGTTCTCCCGACATCGGTTTGGAAGAAGTTACTACTGCTTCTCAAATCGTTGCTGAAGCCGCTCATGAAGATGCAAACATCATCTGGGGTGCTATGATCGACGAAACCATGCAAGATGAAATCCGTGTAACCGTTATTGCAACCGGTGCTCAAAGCGATAAAGATCCTCGCCGTGCCAACCGTTCCACCGGTTTGGATGACATTTTAAGCTCTGCCGGCAGTGATGATGATTACTCTGATATCATGGGTATTTTCGACCAACGGTAATGAATAAAACATAGTGTTTTCGGGTGGTATCCCTCTTTGGGATGCCACCTTTTTTCTTTTTCGGAATAAAAAGGTTACAAAATTGTAACTTGACGAAGAAAACTTCTTGTCTTATACTGGAATAGCAAGAAAAAACCTTCGAGCACATTGTTGCATTTTTCTTTTTTTGTGGTATAATAAGTGTGCCAAACAAAATTCCATAGTAATCCCTGTTAAGGACATGTGTTTTTATTTACGGTAAAAACGCATATCTCTTTCACGTGTCCTTTTTTAGGGAAAGGTGAATTTTGTTTGGCGACAGTTGAGCTATGCGGTTTTCGGTGCGTAGCTTCGGCTGCGCACTTTTTTATTACAAGGAGGGTAGAAAAGGTTTTAATTTCGCTACAATCATTTTAAAAAAAGGAGTACGTTATGATGAAAAATATGTTCAAACAAAGTATCGCCATGGTATTAGCGTTCTTGCTTATGGTATCTGCTTGTTGTTGTGGTGTGTTTGCCCAAACCGATTTGGAGCCCATCACTCAAAAAATCAACGCTATGCCCGAACTGTCTTCCTTTGTTTCCCCCACAGACGTGGGAGTTGACAAGGCCTTGGCTGATGCTCAAGATATGATTACCCTTCTGGCAGAACTTACCGACGATGAATTTTACAACCTTGAAAATTCCTCCAAGGTTTTCGATTTGTATGTTGGTCTTACTCTTATGAAATTACAAGACGGCATGCCCACCGAAATTCCCACCAAAGACGATTTGATGGATCAACTGCGTTGGTTGTATGAAAGCACTGTAACCAATACCGATTTGGTGGGTTCCCTTATGTATTACACGTCTCCTGTAGAATCAGAAGACCCTGATATGCTTTCCACGCTGGGGGAAACTCTGTATTTGGACTACATCGAAAAATTGATGGAAGTTCTTACCCGGATTTCTGCCACCATGACCACCATGACCGAAGAAGAACAAGCCGCCATTGAAGCTGAAGCTTTTTCCTGGGCGTTGGACGAATACCCCGAAACCTTTACCGTGGACAATTTCTGGGATTATGCTGCCGATTTTTACATGAACGTTTATGATACTCTTCCCGAAGGCGGTTTAGGGGAAGAAGACACAGCCAGATATCAAGCTTTGGCAGATTCCTTTACCAACTTGGTAGAAAATGAACGTCCCTTTATTATTGAAGCCCTGGAAAAGAAAATTGCCGCAAACTGCGATGTGGAAAAAGCCTCTGTTGCCTCCGAATTGGCTTTGGTGTTGTATCATGAACCTGTTTGCGATGCTATATTTAACGACTTGGATTTATTAGGCTGGTTGTATGAAGAAGATGCTTCTTTGCTGGTGTCCAATTATGAAGTGTACGAGGAATACGATGCCATTGTGTATCCTTGGGTTTATGAAGATTACAGTTATGGCGATTTGAACGGTGATGGCAACATCAATGCTGTGGATGCTTTGATGGTATTGAAAATGGCTGTTGGCAAACTGGAAGCCACCGAAGATGACTATTGGATTGGCGACGTTGACGGTGATAGCGAATTGAATGCCAAAGATGCCTTGTATATCTTGAGATACGCCGTAGGTAAAATTGACTATTTCCCTGTGGAAGAAGTAGTGTTTGAATAAAATACAGGAATCATGCCCTGCACGGTTTCCGTGCAGGGCTGTTCTTATGGAAAAGGTTACAAAATTGTAACCTAAGGTTACAACATTGTAACTTTACAAAGAAGGGGAGTGTATGGTATACTGAAAACAGAACGAAGGAGGGATCGTTATGAAAAAGACGTTTCAAATTTTAGTGGCTGTTTTTCTGATCGTTTCGCTGTTGCCTTGCTATGTTGCGGCTGACTCGCAAACCAAAGAAGTGCAAGACATGGTAGATGCCCTTCCTTTACTTTCCTCGGTGGATGCTGACAATTACCAGCAGGTGTTCACACAGACCAAACAAACGGTGTATGCTTTGGCAAATTTGCCTGATTGGCAAATGGAAGAAATCAAGGATTACCAAAAAGCAATACAACTTTATATTGATTTAATTGTCATGAAGGTTGAATCCTTGCTGCCCACCGAAGTCACCACCCAAGAGAATTATCTGGAACAAACCGTTGCTTTGGAAACGGTGAATGATATCCTCTTTGAGCAGGAACCGTTGTTTGTGCTGGCAGAATATACCTATGACACGGTAAATCCTATTTTTTATCCCCCGGAAACCACCACGGGTTTTGTGGCATTATATAATGTGCAACTGTTGTATCATGAAGCTTGTCAGCGTCGGGTGGACTATCTGTCCAACTTTTATGAGGCACAGCGGTTTGCTTTGAAGGAATTGGAGTATACCCTTGCGCTGGAAAATTTCCCTGAAACCTTTACCCAGGAAAATGTGTTGACTTACGCCAACGATTTTGTTATGCTGATTCACGAGGTTGAAAATTGGGACGGCAAGTATTATTATCTCAATGAGTTTTCCCCTGAAAACGGAGAGCGGTATGACACGCTTCGGCAGGATTTTGAAGTTGCCATGGGTATTTATTCGGATTATTTCATGGAACAGATTGACCGGGAAATTCTAACCCTTTGTGGGAATGGTCGGGCTGCCTCTTTGTCTTACCTTCGTTTGCAGGTGATTGAACGCCCCTTGTATGAACAGCTGGCAGGGCAAATTGAAGCTCTGGCATTTATCAATGGCGTTCGGGTGTATAACGGGATTGAAAATCTCGCTCTTTTTGAAGCTTATGAACAAAACTTTTTCCCTGAAACCTTTCCTTTTGGGGATCTGGATGGGGACTATCTGGTCAATGCATCGGACGCTTTACGCATCTTGCGGGTGGCGGTCGGAAAAGAACAGGTGAATCAAGCTCGTTTTACCGTTGGTGACGTAGACGGCAGCGGTGAGTTAAACGCCAAGGATGCTTTGTTGGTGTTGCAATTTGCCGTAAACATGATCGACTGGTTCCCTGTAGAAATGGAATTGTACGGAATTGTAGAATAATAGAATAAGGAGTAAATAGTATGGCACATTTTACCTATCCTACACAGTTTACCTGTGCTATGAAAATTGACTTCGATTTAGAAGGAGACGTTGTAACTAACGTTTCCTTTACCGGGGGTTGCAATGGCAATCTGAAAGCCATTGCCCGTTTGGTCGACGGATTCACCGTGGAACAAATTGAAGAAAAACTCAAAGGGAATACCTGTGGCATGAAACCCACGTCCTGCGCTGACCAACTGGCAAGAGCGGTGCGAAAAGCTTATGAAACTGCCAAATGAGTCGTTTTGCCTGGGGGTTATCGGTTGTTTGGCGGTGGGAATCATTTGCTTCGCAGGCCTTGCCATGGAATACGGATGGTTCGGTTACGGGGAACTTGAAAGCCCCTCTGCTGAGATTTCCCACGGGTTTACTTCGGAGGTTTCCTCGCGGGAATTGTATATCAACGTGAACACTGCCTCTGTAGCGAAACTGAAAACCGTTCCCGGCATAGGGGAAGAATTGGCACGGCAAATTGTGCTGTACCGTCAGTTTAACGGTGAGTTTAAGGAGCTCACCCAACTGTTGGAAGTTCAGGGAATGGATGAGGATACCTTAATTCGAATCAACCCTTATATTACATGTGAATAACGTAGACGCCCGAAGGACATTTTGTTCTTCGGGCGTTTTTGTATGTTGCATAACCCTTGGGGAGATTTCATACACATGGTTTGGGAGGGATTACCCATGATGAATTACGTTTGGGGTTTGCTCATGGTGATTTCGGTGATATGCGGCATCGTAACAGGACGGGTGTCTCAGGTGTCGGACGCGGTTTTGACAGGTGGCACCCAGGGGGTTGAGCTGTGTATTACTTTATTGAGCATGATGGTTCTTTGGGGAGGACTCACCGCCATTATGCAACAGTCAGGGTTATCATCCTTGTTGGGGAAATTGCTCTCTCCTGTGATGAAATGGTTGTTCCCCGAGTTAAAACAGGAACCAAGGGCACGGGACGCCATTGCCATGAATGTTGCCGCCAATATGTTAGGGTTGGGAAATGCGGCAACCCCTTTGGGTTTAAAGGCTATGAAGGAATTAAGCCGTGTGAATAACTGTTCCAAGGTGGCAAGTAACAGCATGGTCACCTTTGTGGTACTGAATTCGGTTTCGGTGCAACTGATTCCCACGGGACTTTTTATTTTACGAAAACAGTTTGATGCGGCAAACCCCACCGACGTGTTGTCGGCAGTTTGGTTTGCCTCTGTCACTTCGGCGGCCATTGGGGTCTTTTTGGCTTTGTTATTGAACGGAAAAAAGGGGCGGCTGTATGGCAAATCTCGGTGAATATGCTCTGCCTGTGATGATTCTGCTTATCGTAGGGCATGGATTATTTCGGAAAGTTTCAGTGTTCGATGTGTTTTTGTCAGGGGCGATGGAAGGTCTGCAAACCGCCGCCACCATTTTGCCCACTTTAGTGGGATTGATTACCGCCGTCACCATGTTTAAAGCATCGGGAGCGTTTGATCTGCTTTCGGTGGCACTGAATCCCCTGGCAGGGGCGTTGGGGTTGCCTTCTTCGGTCATTCCCTTGATGCTTATTCACCCCATTTCGGGAAGCGGCGGTATGGCGGTCCTTACCGATATTTTAGACCGTTTTGGTCCTGACAGTACCGTGGGGCGTATTGCCTCGGTGATGTGCGGGTCTTCCGAAACCACCTTTTATGCGGTCACGGTGTATTACGGCGCGTGTGGTGTAACCAGTACCCGCCATACTTTGCCCTGCGCTTTGATCGCCGATTTTGCCGCCGCCGTGTTAAGCGGGGTTGGGGTAAGGCTATTCATGGATCAAGTGGGTGGTATATTTTAGGACAAACTTTCATATTTATGTAGCGTTAGGAGTGATTCCATGAATGGAAAACGATATCGGGAAGCGGTTGGGGTAGTAGCTTCCCCTATACGGCAGTCCCTTCTTTCACTGGAGGAACAGTATCAAAAGCGGGTGGAAGAGATCCGCTTGCGGGCAGGAAAACCTGTTGTTTTGATGTGTGGAAATGAACCCCTTTTCATCACCCCCCAAGGGGAAGTAGGGGCGGATATCACAGGAAGCCCCCTTCTTTGTTCTTACGAATGTTTAGAGCAAACCTTTCGGGCGGTTTGCGGTTATTCGGTACATACCCACCAACGGGAAATGGTGCGGGGGTATATCCCTTTAAAAGGCGGTCATCGGGTGGGACTTGCCGCCACCATGGTGGAACGGGATGGCGCAGTAACCTCGGTGAAAGAAATTTCTTCTTTGAATATTCGGGTGGCAAGGGAAATCAAAGGAGCGGCAGCGCAAATTCCATCCTATGCTTTGCAGGGTGGGCTCTTGTTGGCAGGTCCCCCGGGTTGTGGAAAAACCACCCTGTTACGGGATATTGCACGGGTCATTGCAGGAGAGGGCACCACCCCCGGGAGGAAGGTTGTGGTGCTGGATGAACGGGGAGAATTGGCTGCCATGTGGGATGGCATGCCCCAGAATGATGTGGGAATTAACACCGATATTCTGAATGGTTTTTCCAAAGTGGTTGGCATGGAAATGGCCATTCGGAGTTTATCCCCTCAGGTGATCATTTGTGATGAAATCGGCTCGGAAGAAGAAGCCAAAGGGTTGCTTAGTTGTGTTCATGCCGGCGTGGAGATCATCGCTACGGTTCATGGGGGCAATGAGAGGGAAGTGTATGCCAAACCCTGGGTTATAAAACTATTGCGAAGCGGTGTTTTTGCTTATGTGGGATTTCTTGGGTTGGACGCTGAACGGCAACGAAAAGCTACGGTTTATCAAACGAAAGAATGGTTGTATGAAATGGATAGGAATTGTTCTGCTGGCGGGCACTCTTTGCCTGATGGGTGTTCGGGAGGCGGCGAATTATAAAAAACAAATGGTATTTTGGCAAGCAATGGAACAACTTGCCTCTTTTTTTATAACTGAATTGCGGTTTACTTGTGACGAACCCATGAAGATCTTTTCTCGGTATCTTCGACAATGTGACTATGAGATTGACCTGTCAAACGTTACCTTAAAGCAAGGGTTTGGTGAGTTCCTTTCCCAAGGATTACAGTGTGAATGGGCAAGAGATGAGGAAAGTGTTGTCTCCTTTGTTAACGGGTTGGGAGCAACCGATCTGGAAGGGCAACTTTCCCATTGTGGTCGGCATCAGCGGATATTTGCTTTTAAGTATGAAAACTCCTGTGAAGCCTATCGGGTGCAGGGAAAATTACGGCAAAAATTATGGATGTTGGCAGGGGCTGCCACAACGGTTTTGTTTTTATAAAGGATGTGAGAACCCATGGATGTGGATTTGATTTTTAAAATTGCGGCAGTTGGGATCATTGTGGCGGTTTTAAACCAGTTGCTGATTCGTTCAGGGCGGGAAGAACAAGCCTTAATGACTACTCTGGCAGGATTGATTGTGGTATTGCTTTTGCTGGTGGAACAAATTGCCGACTTGTTTAACACCATTAAGAACGTGTTTGGTCTATGAGTGTTTTTATGGTGTTGGGCATAGCCGCTTTTGTGGCGACGGCAGGGGTTTTGTTACGGGGATATCACCCCGCCCTGGGTATCTGTTTGTCCTTGGCAGGCGGCGTTTTTCTTCTGCTGGGTTGTGTAAGTGACCTTGTGGAAATTGTCAACCGTCTTGGGGAGTTGATGGCAAAAACTCAGACCGAAACCGCTTTTTTCGGCATCTTGCTAAAGGCACTGGGCATTTGTTATATTTGTCAATTTGCAGGAGATTTGTGTCGGGATGCCCAGGAAACTGCCTTGGCGGGATATGTGGAATTGGCAGGAAAAATCACGGTGGTGGGGCTGTCGTTACCCTTGATTTCAAAGGTGGTGGAAACAGTTGTAAAACTGATAGACGTATGAAAAAAGCAGGAATACTATTGATCCTTTGTTTGGTTTTATGGGGGATGGAATGTGGCGCGTATGCGGCAGAGACCTCTTATGAGGACCTGTTAGGAGCAGACAGCGGACTGTCTCAACTGTACGACGGGTTGTCCCGGGATATCAAAGAAACCTTAGAAACCTTTGGGGTTTCTCCTTCCACCCTTTTTCAGGGAGAAGGGTTTTCTTTTAAAGGTCTTTTAGAAACCATTGGTTCTTACTTGGAAGACAGCATCAAAACCCCTGTGAAGACTTTGGGAACCGTAACCGCCATTCTGGTGTTTTGTTTATTGTTTCAAACACTCAGTCCGGGGAAAAACAATGCCATGAACACCACCTTACAATTCTTTGTGGGCTTTTGCATCACCGTGGCATTAACCGTTCCTGCCTCGGGTACCCTTGCCAAAACAGTTGCCGCGTTGGAGGGTATCGGTGAATTTATGCTGATTTTCATTCCTTCCTATGCGGGGGTTCTCCTTGCTATGGGCAAGGGATTAACAGTCAGCGGGGCAGGGGGCTTGGTTTTTGGCTATTGCCAGGTGATGACCTATCTTTCCAACCATATCATTGTACCTTTTGTTAGCATGTTTCAGGCTTTTTCTGTTTGTGAGTCCGCAGGGGGTGGGATACGGGTCAACGGCTTCGCCACTTGCGTAAAAAGAATTGCCATGTGGGTCATGGGAATTTCCGCCACCGCCTTTTCGGGCGTACTTTGTTTAACAGGACTCATCAACGGCGCAGGAGATTCGGTTGCCCAAAGAACCACCCGTTTTTTCATCGGAAATATGATACCTGTTATTGGGGGCGCTTTATCCGATTCCATGGCAACCTTGCAAGGGTGTTTGTCCCTTTTGCGAAGCGGCGGCGGTATTTTGGGGTTGGGTGTGGTTTTTGCCTTCATTCTGCCTGTGCTTTTGGAAATTATTTTATGGCGCATGGTGATTTTGGTTTTGGTGGCGGTGTCGGGGGTGTTGGAGATGCCCCGGGTTACTGCTTTGTTACAGGCTGTTGGCGAAGGCATGGGACTGCTTTTGAGTATTGTGCTTTGTAGTGTGGCGGTGTACGTTGTCAGTTTGTCGGTGTTGATTCTGGCAGGAGGCTAAAATGAACGGAATAAAAGAATTGGTTTTCTCTCTTTGTCTGGTTTCTGTTATTGCAGGGGTATTCAGGCTTTTGGCACCCTCAGGAGGATTGCAAAAAACAGCGGTGATGGTCATGGGGCTGTTTACATTGGTTTGCTTTTTAGCACCCTTTACCGCGGATTTTGATTTTGACTCTTTGTTTTCGTTCTCTTTGGAAGAATTAACTCCTTCCGACAATTTTGTTGCCCAAAGCGGATACGACTTTGAACAAGCGGCGGTGGATGAGGTAACCCAAGCGGTGACCGAACTCGCCAAAAAAGAAGGTGTTTCGGTAACGGTTACAGGAGTAAAATTATCAAAACAGGAACAAGGGGTCTTGGTGGATACCATCACCTTGATAATCGAAGGAAATGAGAGGCAGGCGGTGTCTTTTAAAAATAAGGTATCAGAAATTGTAAAATGTGAGGTTTCGGTGGCATGGACCAAAGAATAGGAAATATAAAAGAAAAAATACAAGCCCTTTTCGGGAAAAAAGGAAAAGGGAATTTGCTTTGGATAATGGGACTTGTGGGTGTTTTGTTGATTGGCTTATCTTCCTTTTTCGGCGGAGATTCCTCCGACTCACCCGATAACACTGTTTCCGCGGGAGAGGATTCTTTGGTGTATGCCAAAAATCTGGAAGAACGGTTGGAAACCATGGTCAGCACCATTCAAGGGGTAGGAGACTGTCGGGTCATGGTAACCATGGAACAGGGAACAGAGTACATTTATGCCACCCAGGAAAAGAATACGGTAGATGCATCTCAAACCAGTGAAAATTCCCGTTATTCCACAGGCAGTCGTTCTTCCGATGAAGAAACTTACATCATGGTTTCCACCGACAAAGGGGAACAACCCGTCCTGATTACTGCTCTTTCACCCAAGGTAAAAGGGGTAGTGGTAGTGTGTGAAGGGGGCGGGGACAGCGGTGTTTGTCAAATGGTAAGAACCGCCTTGGCAACAGTTTTGAATATCAACAGCAGTCGCATTTGTGTGGTTGCGGGAAATCATTTTTGAAAGGATATGATTGTATGAAAAAGAACGCGATTTTGGGAAAACGCAGTTTACTCCTTGCCATGTTGGTGGGGGTGCTGGGATTGGCGGTGTATTGTAATTGGTATTTGTCCAATGGATCACAGCAACAATCGGTCACCGACGTGCTTACCGGGTCGACCATGGGGCAGGCAATGTACGTTAATGCCGATGCCTCTTCTACCAATGAGAATTATTTTGCCCTGACAAGAACCCAACGGGCAAAAGCCAGAGAAGAAGCCACCGAAGCCCTGGAGGAGATCATCAATAACGTGAAATCCGACAGCAGCGGTGTGGCAGAGGCCACCGCCAAGGCAGGGGTGATAGCCAAAAATATTGAAGTGGAAAGCAATATTGAATCCTTGGTAAAAGCCAAAGGGTTTGCCGATTGTGTGGCAGTGATTTCGGACACCTCGGTGAGCGTTGTAGTGAAAACTTCGGGGTTGTTACCCAGTGATATGGTGCAAATTCAGGAAATTGCCAAGGAACAAACGGGATTTTCTTTAGAAAATATTAAAATAATTGAGTCAAAATAGTTGAGAAGTTGAAATTTTGTGGTATAATAGCAAAAAAGGAGTTGAGATCATGGATCGTAAAGGAACCAAAAAAATGACCGGTGAGTTGGCTATTTCTGAAGATGTTATTGCTAAAATTGCCGGTGTCGCAGCAAGAGATGTAAACGGTGTGGCAAAATTAGTTGCCCTTCCCACCGATATCCGTGCCATGGTTCGTAAAGACCACGCCGCCAAAGCCGTGCGAGTTTCTGCTATGGACAGCGCCATGACCATTGACGTTGCTATTGCAGCACAATCGGATGTTAAATTAACCGAAATTTGCGAAAATGTGCAAAAAGCGGTAAAGTCTTCTGTGCAAAATATGTTAAACCGTCCTGTTGCTCGGGTTAACGTAATTGTGAATGACGTAGTGATTCCTCAAGAGGCATAACCTATAACCCCTGAAAAGAATAGGATTTGAAACTATGAAAAGAAGTGCGGCCAGAGAACAGGCATTCATTTTAATTTTTGAAAAAAGTTTTCGGGAAGAAGAAATTTCCGAAATTATAGATGCGGCGGTTGTGGCGCGGGAATTGGAACCCAATGCCTTCATGTCCACGTTGGCGGAAGGAACCTTTTCCCATCTGAACACCATCGACGCCATTATCGACAAAAACTGTATCGGCTGGAAAAAAGAGCGGCTTTCCAAAGTTGCCTTGGCCATTTTACGGTTATGTTGTTATGAACTTTTATATCAACCGGATATTCCCGTGGGAGTTTCCATTGACCAAGCGGTTGAACTTGCCAAGAAATATGCCACCGAGGATGACGCCTCATACATAAACGGTGTGCTGGGTTCGGTTTCCCGCAATGAGGATTTGAAAAAACAATGAGATTTTTAGGGATTGATACCAGTAATTACACAACTTCTGCCGCCTTGTGGCAGCCTTCCCAAAAGAATATGAATACCGCCTCAAAACTGCTGCCGGTCCCTCAGGGGGCCATGGGCTTGCGGCAAAGTGAGGCGGTTTTTCATCATACACAGGCTTTGCACAATATGATTGGTGAGGTTTGCGAAAATGAACCTTCTCCCTGTGCCATCGGGGTTTCGGTTCAACCTCGACGGGAAGAAGGCTCCTATATGCCTTGTTTCACCGTGGGAAAAATGGCTGCCCATGCCATCGGCCAGGCGTTGCATATTCCTGTGTATGAATTTTCTCACCAGGAAGGGCATATTGCCGCCGCTGCCTTTGGGACAGGGTGCGAGTTCCTGCTGGAAAAACCCTTGATTGCCTTCCACGTTTCAGGGGGAACCACCGAAGCGGTTTTGGCAGAACCCATACCTGGGGGATTTTCTTGCCGAAAAATTGCAGGTTCCCTGGACTTAAAAGCGGGACAGGCTGTGGACCGTGTGGGTGGTATGTTAAACCTGCCTTTCCCTGCAGGAAAACATCTGGACCCTTTAGCATTGCAAGGAGAATTACCCCAAAAACCAAAAGGGGTGTTCCGTGGGGCAGATTGTTGTCTGTCAGGAATTGAAAACCAATGCAAAGCTTTGCTGGAAAAGGGGTGTCCCCCTGAAAATGTTGCTCGGTTTTGTATTGAATCTATCTATGAAGCCATTGCGGGTATGACCCGTGAGCTTTTAAAGGAATACGGCGACCTGCCTTTGCTGTATGCAGGGGGCGTTATGTCCAACTCCATTCTGCAAAAGAAATTGCATCATGCCTTCGGTGGTTATTTTGCCCCGTCGGTTTATTCTTCGGATAATGCCGCAGGGGTGGCATATCTGGCATCTTTGAAAAACGAGGGAAGAATATGAATCCGTTGGTGCTCACCGTTACCCAACTGAATACCTATACCCGCAGTCTGCTAGAGCAAGACCCTCATTTGTCCCAGGTGTTTGTGGTGGGAGAAATCTCCAATTTTACCAATCATTACCGGTCGGGGCATTGGTATTTCAGCCTGAAAGATGAAAATGCCGTGATTGGGGCGGTCATGTTCCGTTCTGCGGCACAGCGAATGCGGTTTGTACCCCAGGACGGTATGCGGGTGATCTGCCGAGGACGGGTTACCTTGTATGACCGTGACGGTCGGTATCAGTTTTATGCTGAAGATATGCAACCCGACGGATTGGGTTCCCTGAACCTGCAGTTTGAACAAACCAAGGAAAAACTGGCAAAGTTAGGGCTGTTTGAGGAAGATAACAAAAAACCGATCCCTGCATTCCCTGAAAAAATTGCGGTGGTCACCTCTCCCACAGGGGCGGCAGTGCAGGATATTTTAAATATTCTCACCCGTCGATATCCCGTGGCAAAGGTGCTTATGTGTCCCGTTCAGGTGCAAGGGGAACAAGCAGTGCCTCAACTGGTTGAAATGGTGGATGAACTTTCCAAGCGAAACGACGTGGACGTCATTATCATTGGGCGGGGCGGCGGTTCCCTGGAAGATCTTTGGGCTTTTAACAGTGAAGAATTGGCTTTTGCTATTTATAATTGCCCCATCCCCGTAATTTCTGCAGTGGGGCACGAAACCGACTTTACCATTTCAGATTTCGTTGCCGATTTGCGGGCACCCACCCCTTCGGCGGCGGCAGAATTGGCAGTCCCTGATATTGCCGATTTACGGGCAGGCATTTCCCGATACGGGGAATTGTTGGCTTTGGGGTTGAAGCGAAAAGTACAAACCGAGAGTCAGCGGTTGGAACGTTTGTCCGGTGCCATGGTGCTGAAACAACCCATGACCATGTTGGAACCCTATTTCCAACGTTTGGATGGTTTAGAACATCGCATGGGAATGGCTTTTCTCCGCAATCTGGAACAGCAAAGCAGTACCTTTCAAACTTTGGCAGGGCGGTTGGAAGCCTTTTCCCCTTTGGGTGTGTTAAAACGAGGCTATGCCATCGCAAAAAAAGAGGACACTGTTGTTCGCAGTGCGGGGGAATTATCGGTTGGAGATCTCTTACAAATACAGTTCAATCAAGGCAAAGCAGTTTGCCGGGTAGAAAAAGTGGGAACAAAATAGGAGGAACGGGTTATGGCAATCAAAAAAACCACCTTTGGACAAGATATTGAACGATTGGATGAAATTGTGCGGCTGTTGGAAGAGGGAAGCAAACCCTTGGAAGAATCCATCGCCCTTTACGAAGAAGGAAATTTGTTGGTGAAACGATGCGGAGAAAAACTCTCTGCCGCTAAACTTACCATTGAACAGTTGGAAAAGGAGACAGCACAATGACAGCAAAAGAACGGTTGTTATATTACGCACAGTTGACCGAGGAAACGTTAGATAAAACGTTGCAACAAATCAATACGCCCTATTCTTCCTTCAATCAGTTGGTGGAAGCCATGCGTTATTCCTTGCTTGGGGGCGGTAAGCGAATTCGTGCCGCCCTGTGCCTGGAATTTTGCCGCCTTTGCGGGGGACGGGTGGAGGACGCTTTGCCCTTTGCCTGTGCCATTGAAATGGTGCATGCCTATTCTTTGATTCATGACGATTTGCCTTGTATGGACGATGACGAATTGCGTCGGGGAAAACCCTCTTGCCACATTGCCTTTGGGGAAGCCCAGGCTCTGCTTGCCGGGGATGCCATGTTGACCTTTGCCTTCGAAACTGCATTGTCGGCGGAACAAGTAGAAAAGTCCAATGTGATTGCCGCTGTAAGAACCCTGGCGGAATGTGCAGGGTATAAAGGTATGTGTGGCGGGCAAGCCATGGATCTTGCCGCCGAACAAGAGCCGGTTGATCATCAAACTTTAGTGGAAATCCATAGTGGAAAAACAGGAAAAATGATTATTGCCGCCGCCAAAATGGGTTGTTATGCCGCTGGGGGAACCGCGGAGCAACTGGAAATGGCAGAACAGTATGCCGCAGATTTGGGTAGTGTGTTCCAAATGGTGGACGACGTGTTGGACGTAACCGCCAGCCAGGAAGAACTGGGAAAACCTATTGGTAGTGACGCCGAAAGCAATAAAACCACCTACGTTACCCTGTTTGGGGTGGAAAAAACCATGGAAATGGCAGGTGTGTTGAATACCCGCGCCAAACGTGCCGTGGAGATTTTCGGAGAAGAAGGTTGCTTTTTAAAAGACCTTGCCGATTTATTATTAAACCGCAAAAGTTAGAAGGAAAAGCCCATGCTTTTAAAACAAATTCAAAGCCCTCAGGATGTAAAAAAACTGAAAGAGGAACAGTTGCCCTTTCTTTGTCATGAAATCCGCAATGTGTTAATGGAAACCGTGGCACAAAACGGGGGACATCTGGCATCCAATTTAGGGGTGGTGGAATTAACGGTGGCGTTGCACCGTTGTTTTGATTCTCCCCAGGATAAAATCATTTTTGACGTGGGGCACCAATGCTATACCCATAAACTTCTTACGGGACGATATGACCAGTTTTCCTCTCTGCGAAAGCAGGGGGGCTTGTCGGGTTTTACCCGTCCCGATGAAAGTGATCACGACCAATTTGTTTCGGGGCATAGCAGTACGTCTATTTCTGCCGCTTTGGGGCTTTCGGTGGCAGGGCAACTGCAAAATAAAGACTATTACACCGTTGCCGTCATTGGGGACGGCGCTTTAACCGGTGGCATGGCATACGAAGCTTTGAACAATGCAGGCCGTGTGCTGGGCAACCGCCTGATCGTAATTTTAAACGACAATAAAATGTCCATCTCCCAGAACGTGGGCGCTATGGCACGGCACTTGTCAGATATTCGTACCAAACCGGGCTATTTCAAAGTTAAAGAAGGCTTTGCGGATTTCCTGCGGAAAATTCCTCTGGTAGGAAAACGGCTGTATCATTGGTTGTTTAAACTGAAAACTTTGGTAAAAAATGGAATGTATAACAGTACCATATTTGAAGATATGGGCTTTACCTATATTGGACCTATTGACGGTCACGATTTAACCAAACTGGAAAATTGTATGAATCTGGCGAAACAAACTCACCGTCCCGCCTTGATCCATGTTTGCACTTGCAAGGGAAAAGGCTATTCCTTTGCCGAAGAAACCCCAAAAGATTTTCACGGGGTTTCCTCGGGGATGGATTTGAATACCGGGGAATGTAAACCCACTGTCAACAGTTTTTCCCACGTATTTGGGGAAACCTTGTGCCGACTGGCAAAAGAGGATTCCCGCATTTGTGCCATTACCGCCGCCATGTGCGACGGAACAGGGCTTTCCCGTTTTGCAGGGGAATTTCCTCAACGCTTTTTCGACGTGGGCATTGCCGAAGAACACGCCATAACCTTTGCTTCTGGTTTGGCAAAAGGGGGTATGATTCCCGTTGTTGCCATTTATTCTTCCTTTTTGCAACGGGCCTATGACCAACTCATCCA
The DNA here is from genome assembly GCA_045593325.1 of Acutalibacteraceae bacterium. Taxonomy (GTDB): domain Bacteria; phylum Bacillota; class Clostridia; order Oscillospirales; family Acutalibacteraceae; genus UMGS1484. The sequence goes on from JAZNWL010000060.1 coordinate 22,469, forward strand.
CGACGTTTCCGCCCAAGGGGTCAAGGTGATTTTGTGTGTGGATCGGGCCGGTATTGTAGGGGAAGACGGTGAAATGCATCATGGGCAATTTGATGCCTCTTATTTGCGCACCGTTCCCGGGGCGAAAATCTATTCTCCCTATACCTTTCAACAACTGGAAGGGGCGCTGGAACAGGCAGTAACCGAGGACGGTTCCTTAATTGTGATTCGTTACCCCAGGGGTAGCCAATATGAACCCCTGGCTCACCATCCCTTTGAAGATGGATATACTTTGGCGGTTGCCAACAACAGTGATACCGCCATGGTTACTTTTGGCAGAATGACAGGAATCTGTGCGCAAGCCGCTGATTGTCTGAAAGAAAACGGGGTGTTGGCAGACGTGATTTCTTTGCAACGGCTCAAACCCCTGCCGGAAACCCTGCTTTCCTGCCTTTCTTCTTACAAAAAACTGTATTTTATTGAAGAAAACCAAGAAATCGGCGGGGTTTCCCAAGAAATTCTTGCAAGTTTATGCAAAATCGGGTATAATGGTAAGACTACCTCCATTGCCATTGGGGATACCTTTGTTCCCCATGGTTCCTTGGATTGGTGTCTGGCCAATTTGTCCTTGGATGTAAAGGGCATTGCCGAGAAAATTTCAAAGGATTGGATGAAGGAAAATGGCTGAACCCTTGCGATTGGATGTGGCTCTGGTGGAACGGGAACTGGTGAAAAGCCGTACCCGTGCCAAAGTGCTCATTGAAAAGGGTTATGTGTCGGTGAATGGAAAGATTTGTAAAAAATCCTCCTTTTCGGTATCGGATGCCGATGTGTTGCAGGTGGAAGACCCTTGCCGATTCGTCAGCCGTGGAGGATATAAATTATTAAAGGCTCTGGAAACCTTCCAAATTCCCATAAAAGGGCTTTGTTGTGTGGACGTAGGTGCTTCTACAGGCGGCTTTACCGATTGTTTGTTGCAACGTGATGCCCAAAAGGTGTATGCCGTGGACGTAGGAACCAATCAGTTGGTGGAGCAGTTGCGGTGTCACCCCCAGGTGGTTTGCAAAGAGCAGTATAATTTTCGTTATGCCAAAAGGCAGGATTTTGAAGATTCCATTCAGTTTGCTTGTGTGGACGTTTCATTTATTTCTCTTTCCTGTATTCTGCCTGCTTTATATCAACTTTTGGAAGACAATGCCAAAGCCGTCTGCCTGATAAAACCCCAATTTGAAGCAGGGCGGGAAAATGTTGGGAAAAACGGCATCGTGAAAAACAAGAAGGTTCATTTACAAGTGTTACAAACCGTTACCGCTACCATGCGCCAAACAGGATTTTCGGTGTTGGGAGTAACGGGCTCTCCTGTGAAAGGCTCGGGAGGAAACGTTGAATACTTAGCCTATATACAAAAAGACCAAGCGGGCGGTTTCATTCCAGCTGACGTACTGGAACAGGTGGTAGAAAACGCTTCCAAAGAAGTAGAGGAGGAAGGGATATGACAGCGGTGCTCATCACCAAACGGGAAAACCAAAAAGCCTTGGAGATCTCCCGTATGATTGAACAGGAATTACATACCCTTTCGGTTTCTTTTTTACCCAATGACCAAATGGAACAAGCCGACGTTGTGTTGGTTGTGGGGGGCGACGGCACCATTATGCACGCCGCCAAACAAGCCGCTGTTTATAATAAACCTGTGCTGGGGATCAATGCCGGGCGTCTTGGCTTCTTGGCAGGGCTGGAACCGGAAGAAGCCCATTTGCTGAAAAAATTAGTGTCAGGGGATTATGAAATTGAAAATCGTATGTTGTTGGCACTGACCTATGAAAAAGATGGGGAACAGGTTACCGACTATGCCCTGAACGAAGTGGCAGTCACCCGGAACGGCCCCGCCCGTATGATGGATATTACTTTAACCGACACGGCATACGGTGGCAGTTTTTCTTATCGTGCCGACGGGTTGATCGTGGCAACCCCCACGGGGTCAACCGCCTATTCCTTGTCTGCAGGGGGCCCTGTGTTAGACCCTTCCATTCAAGGGTTGATCGTAACCCCTTTGTGTCCCTTTTCTCTGCAAGCCCGTTCCTTGATTTTTTCTCCTGCCCATACTTTGGAAATCAAGGCGGAATGCGACGGCGTTGGTCGAATTTTCGCTTGTCTTGACGGGGAAGCCCCTGTTGACGTGACAGGGCAAGCCCTCACCATTCAAAAAGCAGACGCTAAATGTGTCAAGTTAATTCGCATGAAACAAGAATCGTTTTTCCACACCTATAAAAATAAAATCATGGATAGGAATATATAAATCATGAAGAAAAAACGCCTTGAAAAAATAAAAGAGATTATTGCCCAGAACGTAGTGGAAACCCAGGAAGATTTATTGATTCATTTGAAACAGGCAGGGTATCAGGTAACCCAGGCAACCGTTTCTCGGGACATGAAAGAACTGCGGTTGGTAAAGGCTATGGATTCCATGGAAAACTACCGTTACATGAGCCCCAAAAGCGAGTTGCCCAAACTGCAAATGAACGTGAACGATATTTTTACAGGTGGGGTCATCGGTGTGGATTATGCCATGAACAACGTTGTGCTGAAGTGTCACAGCGGCATGGCAAATGCCGCCTGTGCCGCCCTGGACCAAATGGAAATGGAATCGGTGGTGGGAACCCTTGCAGGGGATGATACCATTCTGGTAATTACCCGCACCCCGGGACAAGCCGAATCCTTGGCAAAAGAATTTTCTCAAATGTTAAATAATTAGGTGATGCATTGTGTTATCGTCATTGAGAATTGAAAATATTGCCGTAATCGAAAAAGCGGAAATTGGATTTACTGATGGCTTTTGTGTTCTGACAGGGGAAACAGGGGCAGGGAAATCTATTTTAATTGACTCCTTAAACGCGGTGTTGGGGGGCAGAACCTCCAAAGACCTGGTGCGCCAGGGATGTGAAAAAGCATCCATCGCCGCTTTGTTTGAGGATTGTTCCTTGTCGGTGACCGAATTGGCAGAGGAAATGGGATATCCCGTGGAAGAGGGTTCCCTTCTTTTGACCCGTTCCATCACAGCAGACGGACGCTCGGTGTTCCGCATCAACGGCATGCCTGCCAATGGCGCCATTGTTCGCCAGTTGGCGGTAAAACTCATCAATATTCATGGGCAACAGGATAACCACGCATTGCTGGATCCTTCTTCCCATGGCGGATATATTGACTCTTTACTTTCCGATCCTTCTTTGGTCTTCCGATACCGAAAAGAATACGAAACCTTAAAACAATTAAAAGAATCCCTGGCGGATCTTCGTTCTCAGCAAGAAAACAAAGCCCTTCGCATGGACATGCTGACCTATCAGATTTCCGAACTGGAAAAAGCCGATTTGCAGGTTGGGGAATATGAACGGCTGACCGCCCAAAAGAAAATGGTAAATAACAGTGAAAAAATCGCTTCGGCTCTTTCCGCCGTTACCGAATTGCTGGGCGGGGATGAAATGCAACGGGGCGGTGTTGACTGTGTAAAACAGGCGGGAGATACGTTAACCGACTGTAGTAAATACATGGCCCTTTCGGATCTGGATACCCGTCTTGTGAGCCTGGGATACGAATTGGAAGAAGTGTACGACCAGGTTCGTTCATTAACCGAAGACCTGGTGTTTGACCCCAGAGAACTGGCGGCCATTGAAGAACGGCTGGACGTTCTTTACCGCCTTTCCAAGAAATACGGGGAAACCGAAGAAGAAATGTTGGCATTTTTACAAAAAGCCCGTGAAGAACTGGAACTGTTAACCGACTCGGACGTTGCCTGTGAAGCCCTGGAAAAGGAAATTGGGCAAGCATTGGCAAATGCCGAAAGTTTGGCTCAGGAACTCACCAACGCCAGAAAACAAACGGCACAGCAGTTGGACCAGGCAATCGGGGAAGAACTTGCCTTTTTGAATATGCCAAACGTGGTGTTCCAAACCGCCTTTACCCCCTGTGAACTATATAGCGGGGGTGGGGAGAAAATGGAATTTTTAATTTCCGCCAACCCAGGGGAACCCCCAAAACCTCTTTCCAAAATTGCATCGGGTGGGGAACTTTCCCGTATTATGTTGGCAATCATCAGTGTGCTCACCAAAGAAAATCCCGTTGCCACTTTGATTTTTGACGAGATCGATGCCGGCATCAGCGGACGGGCGGCACTGAAGGTGGGGGATCGTTTAAAACGAACCGCCACAGGACATCAGGTAATTTGTATCACCCATCTGGCGCAAATTGCCGCCAAAGCCGATGCCCACTACGTCATTGAAAAACAACTGGTCAACCACCGTGCCAGCACCGTGGTAACTCCCGTACAGGGGGATGACCGCCTGCAGGAATTGGCCCGGATCATCGGTGGGGAACAGGTGACGCAAGCGTCCCTGCAAACCGCAAGAGAACTAATCAATCAAATGTAATATAACTTGGAGGATACTTATGACAGTGTATGAAGAACTGGTTGCCCGGGGCCTGATTGCCCAGGTAACCGACGAAGAAGAAATTAAGGAAATGGTAAACAACGGGAAAGCCGTATTCTACATCGGTTTTGACCCCACTGCCGACAGTTTGCACGTTGGTCATTTTATGGCTTTGTGCCTGATGAAACGGTTGCAAATGGCAGGCAATCGCCCCATCGCCTTGATTGGCGGCGGTACCGCTATGATTGGTGACCCTTCCGGCAGAACCGATATGCGTCAAATGATGACCAAAGAAACTATCGCCCATAACTGCGATTGCTTTAAAAAGCAAATGAGCCGTTTCATCGACTTCTCCGAAGGCAAAGCCATGATGGTAAACAATGCGGATTGGTTGTTGGATTTAAACTACGTAGAACTCCTTCGGGAAGTGGGTGCTTGCTTCTCGGTAAACAATATGCTTCGGGCAGAATGTTATAAACAAAGAATGGAAAAAGGGCTTTCCTTCCTGGAATTCAACTATATGATCATGCAGTCTTACGACTTCTATGCCTTGTATCAAAAATATGGTTGTAATATGCAATTCGGTGGGGACGACCAATGGTCCAATATGTTGGGCGGTACCGAACTCATCCGTAAAAAGTTAGGGAAAGATGCCTACGCCATGACCATTACCTTGCTTTTAAACTCCGAAGGCAAGAAAATGGGGAAAACCCAAAAGGGTGCTGTTTGGCTGGACGCTGAAAAAACCAGTCCCTATGAATTTTATCAATATTGGCGGAACGTGGATGACGCCGATGTTATCAAATGCATGAAAATGCTCACCTTTGTTCCCCTGGATGAAATCAATGAATTGGCAAAGGCAGAAGGTAGCGAACTCAACGCGGTAAAAGCCCGCCTTGCCTTTGAACTCACCGCTATGGTTCATGGGGAAGAAGAAGCAAACAAAGCCAAAACTGCCGCAGAAGCCTTGTTTGGCGGCGGCGGGAATTTGGAAAACGTTCCCACAACCACCTTGACCGATGCCAATTTCACCGACGGCGGTATTACCATCACCGATTTGTTGTTGGCTTGCGGTCTTTGCCCCTCCAAAGGGGAAGCCAAACGCTTGATTCAACAAGGCGGTGTGGCAGTAAATGACCAAAAAATTATCGATCCCTTTGCTGTGATTGGCGCCGACGCTTTTGCAGAAGGTCACGCCATGATCAAAAAAGGCAAGAAAACCTATCATAAAGCAGTGAAGGAGTAACTATGAAACGGGCAAGCGGTGTATTAATGCCGGTGTTTTCATTACCCAATGATTATTCCATTGGTTCCTTTGGGAAAGAAGCCTTGCAATGGATCGACTTTTTGCATGAAAGTGGCTTTTCTTATTGGCAGGTGTTACCTTTTGGGGTGACCGACACAGTCCATTCTCCTTATCAGTCCTACTCCGCCTTCGGGGGCAATCCTTTTTTTGTGGATTTGGAAACCTTGTATTCCCAAGGGTTGATTACCCTTGAGGAATTGCAAAGCGCCAAGGAAAAAACGCCTTATCTTTGCGAGTATGACCGTTTGGAACAGGAACGGATGACTTTGCTTACCCTGGCAGCTTCTCGGGCAACCAATGGGGAGGAAATTGAAGCCTTTATCAATGAAAACCCCTATCTGGAAGAATTTTGCCGTTTTATGGCACTGCGGGAACAGAATAACAATACTTGTTTTACCCGGTGGAAGGTTCAAAAACCAGACGGGAAAAAAGTGTTTGTCTGGCAGTTTATTCAGTTCCATTTTCATAAACAATGGAAACGGGTGTTGGACTATGCACACCAAAAAGGCATTTCCATTATCGGTGATTTGCCTATTTACGTTTCTTTCGACAGTTGTGACGTTTGGTGTCATCCGGAACAATTCCTGTTGGACGAAAAAGGTTACCCCACCCACGTGGCAGGGTGTCCCCCTGATTATTTTGCCAAGGACGGGCAACTTTGGGGCAACCCCTTGTACCGCTGGGAGGAAATGAAGAAGGAAGGCTTTTCCTGGTGGAAAGACCGTCTGTCTTATCAGTTTTCCTTATTTGATGGGGTTCGTCTGGACCATTTCCGTGGATTTGAAGCCTTTTGGGCGGTGCCTGCCGATGCAAAAACGGCAGTTTCCGGCAGTTGGGTAAAAGGCCCCGGTATCGATTTTGTCAACGCTATGAAAGAAGTAGCAGGGGATAAGCTGCTGATTGCCGAAGATTTGGGGGATATTACCAAAGAGGTAATTGACTTGATGGAAGAAAGTGAACTTCCCGGTATGCGGGTGTTCCAATTCGCCTTTTTGGGTGGGGACAACCCCCATTTACCCCATAACTATATTCAAAACTGCGTTGCCTATTCCGGCACCCATGATAACAATACCCTGCTCGGGTATTTGTTTGAAATGGATGAACACACCCGAGGTCAAATGATTGCCTATTGTGGAGCTAACGGCTACGATTGGGGCAACAGTTGGAGAGATGTCATTCGCGTTATGATGGCAAGCACAGCCAACCTGGTGATTTTCCCCGTTCAGGATCTACTGGGTTACGGAAGTGATACCCGCGTGAACACCCCTGGGGTAGCTAACGATAACTGGCAGGTGCGGTTTACTTCTTCTCAACTGTCTTCCATTGATGCGGATTGGCTGAAACATCTTCACAAATTATATTATCGATAGCATAAAAGGAACTTACAAAATAGTAAGTTCCTTTTTCTTATATCTCTTCAATTTTCGTAACGGTCAACACATCTTGGGCTACTTTAAATTTAATATTACGTTTCCCAAAGGTAATACCATATTCTCGTTGGGGATCGTCAAGATAGGCGGGGCGGGGGTCTTGTTCCAAGGTTTTCAGCAGGGCGGTTTGTTTATCCTTGGGGATTTTCTCCAACAATCCTTCCTCACATTCTACCTGCAACAAATGCAGTTTGGTTTCACTGGTGTAGCCTTCACTGGCATCGGGGTGGCAGTCAGAAAGGGGGATGTAGGGTTTGATGTCATAAACGGGGGTACCGTTCATCAAGTCTGCCCCCGTTACGTATAACACAGGACCTTCAGTTTCTATGGCAATTTCTTTCAGCTTCACCGAAGACAGCCCAATGGGGTTGGGGCGAAAAGGGGAACGGGTGGCGAATACTCCCATTCGTTTGTTGCCCCCCAATCGGGGCGGGCGAACGGTAGGAGACCAGGTATCCCGTTTGGCCTCTGAGAATTCCCAAATCAGCCAAATGTGGGAGAACTGCTCCAACCCTTTCAGGGCTGAAGGGTCCCGATATTCCTTTTCAAAAACAATTTTCCCCACCAATTCGTCAATCAATCCGCTTTGACGGGGAATGCCGAATTTGTCGGGGAAATCGGTGAGAATATGAGCAATGGGTTTCATATTGCAAAACCCTTTCTTTTAAAATATGTGACCGAGCCTATAAGCCGAGTTCTGTTGAAAGCAATCATCTATCTCGACGCCGGATTACTCCGAACGCTCCAGCCATCTTTCGAAACACGTCGGGCAAACGTGTAGTTTCAGTTGATGTTGCACCGGATAGGGTTTACATGGCCGTGGTGTCTCCACCACGCCGGTGAGCTCTTACCTCGCCTTTCCACCCTTACCAACTTGCGTTGGCGGTATCTCTCTGTTGCACTTTCCCTAAGGTCACCCTCGGCGGCCGTTAGCCGTTATCCTGCCCTGCGGTGCTCGGACTTTCCTCACAGTTAGCCAAGCTATTAAGATTTGGCTACCTGCGCGATTGCTCAGCTCGGTCACCTGTTTATTTTATGCTTTCTTTCTGATTTTGTCAAGTATTTTCAAGGGACAATGGGCATATACATGGGTGAGGTGACCAAAAAGTATGAAAGACCATGAAAATGCCTTTTTATTGGAAGAATCGGGAAATATTTACCAATCAGATGAAATTGTGCAACCGCCCAAAGTGAAAGCCAAAGACCCTGTGATCGAATTCTGGAAAGCCCAGGTTGTGGTTTGCCTTCTCGCTCTTTTGGCAGTGGGGACGGTTCGGCTGGTGGGTGGAGATATTTACCGCAACGTGCGGGATAAATATATTCAGTTGTTTTGTGATACCACATCGGTGACAGAGGTGTTGGAAGCCCCTGATGGGAACAAACAAGAAGTTGTTACCCCCACCACCGTTACCGCTATGGCAACGGTTACTCCCACAACGGTTCCTGTGATGGGGCAGGACACGGGAGATTCCATGGACGACAGCCTGGCGGTAAAGGAAAATATGTTGCTTCTCACCGCCAACGCAACCTCTCAAAATTCCATGACCGTGCCGGTGGAAGGGCGAGTAACTTCCCCCTTTGGATATCGGATTCACCCAGTTTACGGCACACGGCTGTTTCATAACGGGGTAGATATCGGGGCGGATACAGGCACCCCCATTGTGGCAGCCTTGAGCGGTGTTGTGGAAAAAGCAGAATATAACGACTCTTACGGGAATTATATCATTCTTAACCACGGAAAAGATTTTAAAACGGTCTATGCCCATTGCAGTACTTTGAAGGTATCCGTGGGGGACGGGGTCACCCAGGGGAGCACCATTGCCCTTGTGGGGTCCACAGGGGTTTCCACAGGACCCCATCTTCACTTTGAAGTGAGAAGGGGAGAATACCGAGTGAATCCCGCTTGGTTGGTGGATTTGTCATGAGAACCAAACTGGGCAACTGCCAAGTTTTCATCAGTCCTGTTTTTATGGGAATGTTGACCATTCTGTTGGTGATTGACCAAACCAACCTTATGGGAACCATGTTGGTTGCCATGTTACTGCATGAAATAGGGCATTTAGTAGTTATGTGGTGGTGCGGTTGTTTTCCCAAAGAAATTTTGCTTCTTCCCTTTGAAATCAACATTTCTGCTGACCAGTCCTGCGCCACTGCTTTGGAAACGTTTTTTATTGCTTTAGGGGGCATTGGGGCAAATCTGTTGGCATGGCTGTTAATGGGTGGAACCTTTGGCAATATCAATTTGTATCTGGCTCTTTTCAATGCCTTGCCTTTGTATTCCATGGACGGATATCAAATACTGTCTATTATGCTGTATCATAAAAAATTCTGGGTTTTCGGTGTTTCAATGGTTACCACCATAGCCTTGGTTCTTTTTGGCAGTTGGTTGCTTTTAGTTCACAAAAATCCCATGTTACTCCTTTTTGTGGTTTATCTTTTGGCATTGGGATTTGGTGAAAAAAGAAAGTAGTCGGTGGTTGAAAAATAAGGGAAAATGGTGTATGATAGTATAAAAATTGTGTAGGAATGATGAAACATGAACCCTATTGCCTGGGAAATGATATTAAACTCTGTTCAAAAACCCGGTCGGTATACCGGCGGGGAAATGAACAGCGTTATAAAAAATAAAAAAGAGGTAGACGTTCGCTTTGCTTTCTGTTTTCCCGACGTGTATGAAATCGGTATGTCCCATTTGGGTATCAAGATTTTGTATTCGGTGCTCAATGAAATGGACGGAGTGTGGTGTGAACGGGTCTTCGCCCCTTGGGGAGATATGGAAGACAAAATGCGGGAACATAACATTCCCCTGTATGGCCTGGAAAGTAAAGACCCTTTGTCTGCCTTTGATTTCATTGGGTTTACCCTGCAATATGAACTGTCTTATACCAACGTTTTGAATATGTTGGATTTGGGCGGTATACCTGTTCTTGCCAAAGACCGGGACGAAACCCACCCTTTGGTGGTGGTGGGGGGGCCCTGTGCTTATAACAGCGAGCCTTTGGCAGATTTCGTGGACATTGTTTCCCTGGGGGAAGGGGAAGAATCCCTTCCCGAACTTGTGGAAGCCTACCGCCAAGCAAAGAAAGACGGCGTTTCCCGTAAAGAGTTTTTGCGTCGGGTTGCCGATATGGAAGGGTTTTACGTCCCTGCATTTTATGACGTAACCTATGGACAGGACGGCACCATTGATGCCATTACCCCCTTGGATGGCGTTCCCGCCACCGTGAAAAAACGAATCGTGGAAGATTTGGATAAAGCCTATTATCCTGAATCTTTTGTTACCCCTTTTATTGAAGTGGTGCATGACCGAGCAGTGCAAGAAATTTTCCGCGGATGTATTCGGGGTTGCCGTTTTTGCCAGGCAGGGTATATTTACCGTCCCGTGCGGGAAAAATCTCCTGCTGTGATCAACGGACAAGCCAAAAGCCTTTGCGAAACAGGGGGCTATGAAGAACTTTCCCTTTCTTCCTTGAGCACCAGTGATTATCGCCGTTTGCATGAATTGCTCACTTTGATGCTGAATTGGACCGAACCTGAAAAAATCAATATTTCATTGCCTTCCTTGCGGATCGACAATTTCCCCAAGGAACTTATGGAACGCATTCAAAGTGTTCGGAAAAGCGGATTGACCTTTGCCCCGGAAGCGGGTACCCAACGTTTGCGGGACGTAATCAATAAAAATATTACCGAAGAAGAAGTGCTGTCCACGGCAAAAACTGCCTTTTCCGGGGGCAATACGTCGGTTAAATTGTACTTTATGATGGGTCTGCCCACCGAAACCATGGAAGATATCGAAGGCATTGCCGCCCTTTCTCAAAAGGTGGTGGATACTTTCTACCATATGCCGGATAAACCCAAAGGAAAAGGGGTTACCGTTTCCACCAGTGTTTCGGGATTTGTTCCCAAAGCCTTTACCCCCTTCCAATGGGAAGCCCAGGATACCATGGAACAACTGGAAGAAAAGCAAATGCACCTTGCCCATACCGTTACCAGCAAAAAAATCAGTTTGAGTTGGCATGATGCCAAAACCAGTGTGTTGGAAGGGGTCTTCGCCCGTGGGGACCGTCGCTTGGGACAAGCCATTTATAAAGCCTGGCAACTGGGTTGTAAGTTTGACAGTTGGAGTGAATTTTTCCGTTTTGACCTGTGGCAAAAAGCCTTTGAAGAATGTGGCATTGACCCCAATTTTTACAATGCCAGAAAACGGGAGTTTTCAGAAGTGTTGCCTTGGGATCATATTGATATCGGTGTGACCAAAGCGTTTTTACAACGGGAAAATGAAAAAGCTCATAAAGAAACCACCACGCCCCATTGCCGTCAGCAATGTGCAGGGTGTGGTGCCAACCGTTTGTGTGAAAAGGGGTGTGAGTAATGGATTTTATTGACGTTCGCTTATGGTTTACCAAAAAAGGAACCATTAAATTTATTTCTCACCTGGATTTAAACCGCTTTATGCAACGGGCATTAAAACGGGCAAAACTTCCCCTGTGGCATACCGAGGGGTTTAATCCTCACCCGTACGTTACCTTTGCCTTGCCCTTGTCTTTGGGGCAGGAAAGTGACTGTGAAGTTTTGGATTTTCGTCTGGTTTCTCCCATGCCCTTTGAGGAGATCAAACAGCGGATGCAATCGGTGTTTCCCGTTGGCATGGAGGTTATACAAGTGGGAACCCCTGTGAAAAAAGCCAAGGAAATCGCCTATGCAGGCTATGATATTGAACTGTGCGGCCTTGCTTCCTTGCAAAACACCGTTGCTGACTTCCTGTGCCGCGATTCCATCACCGTGACCAAACGCACCAAAAAGGGTGGGGAATCGGTGGTTGACCTGGCGCCGCATTTAAAAGACGTTTCGGTTCATTCTGCTGACGGTTCGTTGTATATCCACGTAAAAATGCCTTCGGGCAGTTCTTTGAATCTGAATCCCTCTTTGTTGATGGGCGCATTGCAGGAAGAACTGAAAATGGAACAACTTCCCCTACGAATTCTCCGCACCGGGATCTACACCGAAAATATGGAACCGTTCTGCTAAATTTGCAGTTGCAATTTCTTTTACGGTATGATAAAATACATGTGCTGATTCAAAAATCAGCACATGTATGTCAAAGTTAAATACGCGGGGCGCGGCAATTAAGAAAAGAGTCGCGCACAAAACAAATGATATAGTTGAATATGCGGGCGTGGCGGAATTGGCAGCAACAAACCCGAACGCCGCCGGTGGCTGATGCAGTGAGGGATTTGTTGGCGCAGCGGTCGAAGGAAATCGAGG
>JAZNWL010000061.1:0-49711 GCA_045593325.1 Acutalibacteraceae bacterium
GTGGTGCCCGGCTATTATCAGATCGACAAGGATCTGGCCGATGAGGCCAACTGGTCCCATAAGGAACTGACCGAGATGGCCAAGTATTATGAGGACAACCTGGGCTACAACATCATCGGCGGTATGAATACTGACCTGTACTACAGCAGCTATTCTCCCCGTGTTCTGGTCTACAACGGCGAAAGCATCGGCAACTTTGGCAAAAATGTTGCCACCGGCGGTGCCGTGCTGAATCCCACCTCCTCTATCCTGTATGTCTTCAAGGATGCGGAAGGCAATGTTTCCTGCGACGTCAAGGCCTTTAACAAGACCGAGCTGGAAGGCTATCTTGCTGACGGAACCCTGCTGCACGCAGTGGGTGTTTCCTTCGGTATGACCGTTAAGGACGGCGAGCTGGTGTCCAAGACCGAAGAGCGCACCTCTTCTGCCGCTGCCCGTTCCATGGTGGGCGTCAAGGCTGACGGCACCCTGGTTCTGTGTATGAACGACGGCCGCGGTGCCAACAACTCCGTGGGCTTCTGCAACTATGAGCTGGGTGAATCCATGCTGGCCCTGGGCTGCCAGTGGGCAGCAAATTGCGACGGCGGCGGTTCCTCCACCTTCCTTTCTCAGCGCCCCGGTCAAGACCTTGCTATTAACTGCTCTCCTTCCGACGGCGCAGAACGTCCCACCACCACCGGTATTTTCTTTATTTCTACCGCTCCTGCTGACGGTGAATTTGCCCGTGCAAACATCACCAGTGATGCCCAGTATTACACTCCCGGCAGCACCGTAACCTTTGATGTTTTGGGTACCGACTTGGTAGGTAACGTAGCCGAAATTCCCGAAGACGTTTCTTGGCAACTTGCTGATGATACCATGGGTACCATTGAAAACGGCGTATTCGTTTCCAACGGCAAAGTTGGCGAAGTAACCGTTCAAATGGTATACCAAGAGGAAGTAGTTGGTGAATGCACCGTTGAAATGGTTGTGCCCACCGGTTTTGCTTTCTCCCAAAGCGTGATGACCGTTCCCTTTAACAAAGAAGTTTCTTTGGGCTTAAAAGCCACCATTAACGATGGCTTGCATGAAGTTGTGCTGAAAGGGTCTGACATTACCATTGAAACCACCAACGATGCTTTGGGTACCTTCAACGGTCTTACCTTCACTTCGGTAACCGAAGAAAACGCTCCTGCTGATCTTACCAGCACCGTTACTGCAACCTTAACCTGTGCGAACCTTACCGCTCAAACCTCTTTGAGCTTGGGGAAAGGTTCTGAAGTGTTGTTTGGTTTTGATAATGCTAACGACGCTGACCAATGGAACATTGCTGACGTAAACGGCAATGACCAAGGCTTTAAACAAGAAATCAGCGTTGCTTCCAAAGAAGATGGCCAAGTTCACGACGGTGACGGCTCTCTTCGTGTGGAATTCAACGCAGTTGCTGCCCCCGGAATCTCCTCCGGCGGTTATGCACAATCCGACTTGTTCTTAAACGATGCCATTATTGTTGAAAACGCAAAATCCATTGGTTTCTGGGCATATATCCCCGATGAATATGTTCACTGCTGGATTCGTGTTCTTTATTGGTATGATAAAGACGGTGACGGTAAATATGAATCCAAAAACACCGTAACCGTTATCAACCAACCCCAAATTTACAATACCGCTTCCGAAGACGGCTGGTATTACTTCTCGGTTGACGTAAGCGCTTATAAGAGTGTTATGATTGCCGGTAAAAATGATGCGGATCTGATTTCTTATAATGCCAGCAAATGCGACGCCAACAACTTCCGTTTCATTGAGTTCATGTTCCCCCACACCAACACCATGACTCAATGGCAAACCTACGGTACCTTGAACGGTCCTTACACCGTTTATGTGGATAACATCACCGCTGACTTCTCCGACGCTGTAGACGACAGAGAAGCTCCTATCTTTGGTGACGTTACTTTGATGGCAGAAAACGATACCAACGTTGCTCTTGCCCACAGAAACACCGTAACCACCACCAGCAACACCTTGACGGTTACTGCTGCTGTTGCAGAAAACACAACCAAATCCAACGCCACCGGCTTGAATGCCGCTTCTGCCAAAGCGTATGTTGACGGTGTTGAAGTAGACGTTGCCTTTGCCAACGGCAAAATGACCATCAAAGATATTGCTGTTGCCGATGGGGTTCATCGTGTAAAATTTGAAATTTGCGATATGATGGGCAACAAGTCTGTTGTCATTCGCAATATCAAAGTAGAATCCGGTGTAGAAGCTTCCACCGTTCAAGTGGTTCCCCAGGATGCTACTCTTGACCGTTTGTATGGCGGTTCGGTTTATTGGATGGATGTAAATGCCACCAATATTGAAACCATTCAATCGGTAAAAACCGTTTTGGATCTGAACAGCTTGAACCATTGGGAATTGGATCACATGGTAGTTGCCCAAGGCTTTAGTGCAGAGTATTCTGTAAATGAAGAAACCAATACTGCCACCATTACCTTCACCCGCACCGGCAAAAACACCAAAACCGGCGCTGCCACCATCGCTTCTTTGCCCATTCGTGTTGTTTACTACGACACTGATATTCACGTTGAAGGTTATGACGCTGTTTCCTTCTGGAATGATTACGGATTCTGGCCCCAAGACGTGAAAGTGGACGTTGATATGGGTGAAATCACCTATGTGGAAGGTTACACCTCTGCTGTTTTGGGTGCGTTTTCCAACGATCAATTGAAAGTGGATACTGAAATGTATATCGCTTCTCAACACATGGATGCCACCTACAAAGCCGAACGGGGTACTGCTCACGTACATACTCCCGTAGCCATTGACGATAAAGAAGCTACTTGCGTTGTAGACGGTTATACCGGCAGAACCTACTGTGAAGTATGTGATTCTGTTGTGGATTGGGGTACCACCCAAGAAGCCACCGGTGAACATGACTATGTTCTGGCTGACGGCACCTTCACCTGTACTCTTTGCGGTGACAACTATGTAGCCAACGGTCTGGTACAAGAAGGCGATAAATATTATTGCTATTTCAATGGAAATAAAGTTTCCGGCTGGCAATCCATTGACAACTGCTACTACTATTTTGATACCAAAACCTACGCCAATGTAAGCGGTCATGTTGCCATTAATGAGATTTACTATGATTTTGATGAACAAGGTAAACTCATCAAAGGCTCCTGGGTAAACGCTTTCAAGGGCTGGCAATATTTCAATGGTCCCAAGAGCGTTAAAATGGGCTGGTTGGAAGTGGATGGCCAATGGTATTATATTGATCGTCACTATCGTGTAACCGGTTACAAAAACGTTACCTTGAAGGATAGCTATGACACCGGTATTTGCTACTTCGATGAAAACGGTGTATTTATTGAAGTATTAAATGGTATTTACGATTTTGACGGTACTCGTCGCTACTATGTAAACGGCGTTAAGAAAAATGCCGGCTTGGTTGAAATCGATGGCGATTATTATTTTGCCGGCGCCGATGCTGTAATTGCTACCGGCCGTACTTATGTATGGAAACCCAACGGCATTTTGCCTGAAGGCAGTTACTATTTCGATGAAGACGGTAAATTGGTTGGCGCTTCTTCTGAAGGAGAAATCGTTACCATTGATGACGTAAAATATTATTACAAAGATGCAGTTGCCGTTGCTGCCGGTTTGGTGGAAGTAGACGGTGCTTACTACTTTGCCGATACCAACGGTGTGATTTCCACCGGTAAAAAATACGTATGGAAAACCAACGGTATTGTTGCAGAAGGTTACTACTATTTTGGTGACGATGGCAAAATGATTGGCTCCGAACAAGGGGAAATCAAAGAAATCGACGGTGTTCGTTACTATTGCGAAATGGGCTTGCCCGTTGCTGCCGGTTTGATTGAAATTGACGGGTATTACTACTTTGCCGATACCAACGGTGTAATTGCCACCAGCAGAAAATACGTTTGGAAAGGCAACGGCATTGTAAAAGAAGATTCTTATACCTTTGATGCTACCGGTAAAATGGTTGGCGTTAAAGTTGTAGACGGTCAAGAAGTTCTTGGTCAAATTGTTACCGATGCCAACGGCACCATTTGCTACTACGAAAAAGGGAAAGCAAAACCTGCTGGCTTGATTTTGGTAGACGGTTATTACTACTTTGCCGATGTAAACGGTGTAGTTACCACCGGTAAAAAATACGTATGGAAAACCAATGGTTTGTTTGCTGAAGATACCTACACCTTTGATGCCACCGGAAAAATGCTTGGTATTAAAGTGGTAGACGGCAAAACCGTTGTTGGTCAAATTGTTACCGAAGCTGACGGCACTATGCGTTACTACGAAATGGGTAAAGCCAAAGTTGCCGGTTTGGTATTGGTAGACGGTTACTACTACTTTGCTGATGTAAATGGTGTTATCACCACCGGTAAAAAATATGTATGGAAAACCAATGGTATTGCAGTCGAAGATTCTTACACCTTTGATGCCACCGGTAAAATGGTTGGTGTTAAAGTTGTGGACGGCCAAACCGTATTGGGTGAAATTGTCACCGAAACCGATGGTGCTATGCGTTACTACGAAATGGGTAAAGCCAAAGTTGCCGGTTTGGTATTGGTAGACGGTTACTACTACTTTGCCGACGTAAACGGCGTTATTACCACTGGCAAAAAATACGTATGGAAAACCAATGGTATTGTTGCTGAAGAATCTTACACCTTTGATGCCGAAGGTAAAATGGTCGGCGTAACCGTGGTAGACGGCCAAACTGTATTGGGTGAAATCATCACCGAAACCGATGGTACCATGCGTTACTATGAAATGGGTAAAGCCAAAGCTGCTGGTTTGGTATTGGTAGACGGTTACTACTACTTTGCCGACGTAAACGGTGTAATTTCCACCGGCAAAAAATACGTTTGGAAAGGCAACGGCATCGTTGCTGAGGATTCCTATACTTTTGATGACCAAGGTAAATTGGTTGGTGTAAAAGTGGTAGAGGGTGAAACCGTATTGGGTGAAATTGTCACCATTGACGGTACCATGTACTACTATGCTATGGGTAAAGCCAAAGCTGCTGGTTTTGTACAATTAGGCGACGATTACTACTTTGCCGATGTAAACGGCGTCATTGCCACCGGCCGTACCTATGTTTGGAAAACCAATGGTTTGGTTGCTGAAGGTTCCTATGAATTTGGTGCCGATGGTAAAGCTGTAAACGGCTTTGTAACCAAAGACGACGGGATTTATTACTACGAAATGGGTAATAAAGCAGCCACCGGTATTCATTACATTGACGGTTACTTCTACTTTGTAGAAAGCACCGGTAAAATTGTAACCAACCAAGTGTACTATGTATGGAAAGGCAATAGCCTCCTCTTGCAAGGTCGTTATACCTTCAACGAACTTGGTCAAGTTACAGCATTTAACAACTAAGTTTTATTTTCCCTATGGTGCCCCTTGGGGCACCATAGGGGATTGCCATTATAAAAGGGCACAGGGAGCATTCTTTGCTTTTTTATAATAGCAATAAGAAATCCCCAAAAGAGGTGTTGGTATGATTTCGAAATTATTTCGGTTTATTTTTCGCAACAACTATTCCAGAAACGGTGAAAAACTTGCCGGTAAAAAAGTGCACTTGGAATACTATAAGGATGCCACCAATTTAGGGGATTTGTTAAGCCCGGTGGTTTTTGAATACATGCTGTCCCAACGGGGATTAACCCTTTCATCTCCTGCCGTTAAGAAAAAACCAACCCATATAACTGCTATTGGTTCTCTTTTGGGTGGTAGCGGAGAGTTTGATATGACCGTGTGGGGAAGCGGTTTGATGCGGTTTTCTGCTATAAAGTATATTTGCCGCAGAAGATTCTATCAAAAATTAGATATTCGGGCAGTAAGAGGGCCTGTAACCCGAACTGCGTTAAGGGAAAGTGACATTCCCTGTCCCGAGGTTTATGGAGATCCTGCTATTTTGATGCCGTTGATTTATTCTCCTGCTCCCAAAGAAAGAAAAGGAACAGTGCTCATTACCCATTATTTAACCCCCACCGACCAATATCGTAATTTAGAGGGGATTACCTTTTTGGATATACAAACTGCCGATTATAAAACTTTTATCGATACTATTTCTTCTGCTGAAAAAGTGATTTCATCCTCTTTGCACGGTATTATTTTGGCAGAAACCTACGGTACACCTGCTGTGTTCCTGAAAAAAGGAATTGAATTGGAATTGTTAAAGTTTTATGACTGGTATTTTTCCACCAACCGTTATAATGTAAAGGTGGCATCGGACGTGCAAGAAGCTTTGGCTATGGAACCCATGTCTTTGCCCGATTTAAAAGAAATGCAAACCGCAATCATGGAGGCGTTCCCCTATGATTTATGGACTTAGGAAAACAAATGATAATTGATTATGAAAAAAACATTATTAAAAAACAAAGTATTGAAAAACGCCTCCTGGATTATAATTTGTAAAGTAATGCAGTCGGTGCTCAACCTGGTTATCGGGATGATCACCGCACGGTATTTGGGGCCTTCCAATTACGGGTTGATCAACTATGCCGCTTCTATTGCTGCCTTTTTCCTTCCACTTATGCGGTTGGGATTAACCTCCACCCTGGTACAGGAATTTGTTTCTCGGCCGGAGGATGAGGGAAAGGTGTTGGGAACCTCCCTGATAATGAATATTGTCTCGGGGATTCTTTCGGTTGTGGGAATTTGCAGTTTTTGCATGGTTGCCCATGCAGGAGAAAAAGAAACCGTTTTGGTTTGTGTTTTATATAGCTTTACCCTGCTGTTTCAAGCGGCGGAAATGACTCAATATTGGTTTCAGGCAAAATTTCTTTCCAAATACCCCTCCGTCATTTCTTTGGTGGCGTATGCGGTAATGTCGGCTTACAAAATTTATGTGCTTGCCGCAGAAAAATCCATTTACTGGTTTGCGATAACCCATGTAATTGAATCGTTGATTATTGCGGTGTTGTTGTTAATCCTTTATTGTAGGGTGGCAACCCAAAAACTTGGTTTTTCATTTTCTTTGGCAAGAGAAATGCTTTCCAAAAGCAAATATTATATTATCTCCGGTCTGGCGGTTATTATTTTGCAGTATACCGATAAATTTATGCTGAAAAATATGATTAGTGACGAGGTTACCGGTTTTTATTCTGCCGCCGTTACCTGTGCCGGAGTTACGGGCTTTGTTTATGCCGCCATCATTGATTCTATGCGTCCTCAGGCATTAAAGCAAAAACAGGTTTCCACGGAGAAATTTGAAGAACATATTTCCCTGTTGTATTCGGTGATTTTTTATCTTTCCTTAGCCCAGTGTTTGGTTACCACTGTTTTTGCCAAGCCTATCATTTTTTTATTGTATGGAGAGGCCTATTTGCCGGCAGTTCCTGTTTTACAGGTTGCAGGATGGGTGGTTACCTATGCGTATATGGGAACAGTTCTCAGTGTATGGATTTTGGGGGAACATAAAGACTCTTCCATTGTTTTATTGGGGATTTTTGGAGCGGGCTCCAATATTATATTAAATTTAGTTTTTATTCCTTGGCTTGGTGCGGTTGGTGCGGCAATTGCCTCGTTAATTTCACAGTTTTTAAAGAATATTGTATATTGTTTCTTGGTTAAATCTTTGCGGAGAAACGTGGTTCTTATGCTACGGGGGATCAATCCAAAATTCGTGTGTGAACAACTGCGCAAACGGATATAGTTATTGCTTTTTATAGAAAGGGTATATTGGATTATGAATATAAAAATGCCATTAATCAGCATCATTGTACCGGTTTATAAAGTAGAAAAATATTTGGACTGTTGCGTGGAAAGCATTTTGGCACAAACCTACAAAAACATAGAGTTGATTTTGGTGGATGACGGTAGCCCGGATAATTCCGGTGCTATGTGTGATGCGTGGGCACAAAAGGATTCTCGTGTACGAGTGATTCACAAACAAAACGGTGGAGCTTCTACTGCTCGCAATGTAGCGTTGGATGTAGCTCGTGGAGAGTACATTGGCTTTGTGGACAGTGATGATTTTATTCATCAAGATATGTATATGTGCCTAATGCAGGCACTTGAAAACGCTTCGGTTAAAATCGCTTGTTGTGAATCGGTAGAGGTGGAAGAGGACGTTAACACACCGTTGGACGTTTCGAAAGAGTGCACTATAAAAGAGTTCACAGCCGAAGAAACCATGGAAGAAATTTACGCTTATCGTATGGGGACGTCTTTTTGGCGTCGTTTGTTTCATGCTTCGGTGTTGGAGGGAATTCGCTTCCCTGAAGGAGAAATCAATGAAGAATACCCTTTGCTCATTCCCATTGCAGTAAAGGCAGGGGGAACGGTAGCAATCAATCGGGTTTTGTATTATTATAGGAACCGAGCCGACAGCGTAACCGGTACGGTACACACCTCCCTTAAAACCATGAAAATTGTGGCAACGAATTTGCAACGAATGAAAAAACAAGAAAAGGAAAATGGATGGTCTTTTGCCAATTTCCCTCTTTTTGTGGCACAGGAGTCATTCTTTGTACTACTTTCCATTTTAAAAAATCATAAGGTTTTGGCTGAAGAGTTAAAGGATTTGTATTACCAATATCTTGGTATGGCGAGAAAAAACAAAAAAGCATATTTAGCTTCAAAAGCAAGCTCCTTAAAAAACAAAATATTGTATTTTTTGGTGGTTACTGGAATTTATCGCAAATTAAGGAGAATCAAAATAAAATGACCAAGCAACCCAAATGGAACAAAGGAGTTGTTTTCTTTGTTGTTATTAGTTTTTGTTCGGCGTTGTTTATTGTTGTTAACGGATTGTTAAATGTAACCTCTTCTAATAGTATGAGCGGTTGGATTATGAACATATTATTTCCCAAACTTCCCGATTGGCATATTACCTATGGACAATACCAAACAGTAATTCGAAAAATTGCTCATTTAGCAGAATACGGAGCTTTGGGTATGTGGCTTTGGTTCTTCAAACTCTCTTTGGCGACTTCGGGGAAAAAGATAACCGGTTGGTTTTTCTGCTTTTTATTATTGTTCCTTGGAGTGTTGGATGAGTTTTTACAAAGTTTTTCCCAGCGTTCCGCAACGGTTAGTGATATTGTAATTGATTTATTGGGGGGCTTGCTGGGTATGGCAGGCGCCATGGCAATTCATAGAATTTGGAAAATTTGCAAAAACAGGAGGAATCATCATGGATGAAAATGTAAAAGACACGTCAATGGAACCTATGCAAGAGGGTTCTGCTTTGGAAGAATCCTCCGGGAAAGGAAACTATTCTCATCATTCCCATCATCATTCCCATTCTCATCATTCTTCCAAATCCAGAAGAGGACGAAAAATCAGACGGTTTTTCCGTAAAAACAAAAAGAAAATCATAAATATTGTCATTTGTACATTGGTGATTTCCGCGTTGATTTTTGTGGCGATCCACCAGGATGCGGTCATTAAAGATTTGGAAGAAAATCAGCAACAGATCGCCGCCACCGATTCCACCATTCGAGTGGAAACCACCTTGTTTACTGAGGAAGTTCCTTTGGTGGTGGACGCTGTGGTGGGGTATATGGATGACTCCAATACCATGAGTGCCGACCAGGTGTATAATCAATTCCATGACCAACTCAAAAATAGTGATATTGCCCTCCCTTTAAAATTTGCTTACGATATTTTGGGGCTTCCTTCCGATATTACCGTGAAAAGCGGTGTGCTGGAACTGGCAGAAGAAGGCGACTTCACCAAGGTGGTTTCTCATACCCTGATTGGTCAAGGGGGTAAAGCCGAAATCTACAATTTAAAAACCGATACTCGGTATGAGTATAAGGCAAGTTTTACCTTGAGTAACGGCACGACCACCGGCACCTTCGGGGAATTTACCACCAAAGCAACCCCTCGCTTTATAAAAATCGTTGGTCTTAAAAACGTTCGTGACATCGGTGGTTGGAAAACCGTAACCGGAGATACCGTAAAGCAAGGCCTTTTGTATCGGGGCATTGAATTGGACGGTGCTTCAGAATCCAGTTTTCAAATCACCTCCGAAGGTCTTTCGGTTATGTTGGAAACCTTAGGGATTCAATATGATATGGATCTTCGTTCAGCCAGCGTGAACGCCAGTAAGGTGGATGCTTTGGGATCTGGTGTCATTCATAAGTATTATCCCATTTCCAATTACAGCGAAGTGTTACAGGAAAACCACAACGAATTGGTTCGCAGAATTTTTTCTGACCTTGGTAATAAGAACAACTACCCTGTGTATATGCACTGCACCTATGGCAGAGACCGTACTGGCACGGTTTGCTATCTATTGCAAGGGTTGCTGGGGGTTTCCAAAGAAGATGCCGCCAGAGATTATGAGCTTACGGCTTTTGCCGGTTTGGGTACTGATAAAGAATCCTTTCGAAAATTCCAAGGTGCAGTGGATGAGTTCAAGGGAGATACCTTCCAACAAAAAGTGGAAAATTATCTGCTTTCGGTGGGGGTAACCTCCGGGGAGATTCAAAATATTCGAAATATTTTCTTGGGTGAATAACAGGAGGAATCAAAATGTATACCATTTACGTTGTGTTTGACTGTTTGCCCGGCAAACGGGAAGCCTTTGTTGAACGGGTGAAAAAAGAAGGCATTGTGGATGCGGTACGTGGAGAAAACGGGTGTATTCGATATGACTATTATTATTCCGAAAAGAACCCTGATGAGTTGCTGCTGTTGGAAGCCTGGGAAACCAAGGAACATCAGCAAATCCACCTGGACCAACCCCACATGGTGCAACTTCGTGCCCTGAAAGGGGACTACATTGCCAACACTACCCTGAAAGAATACGTAGTAAAATAGTGGCAGTAAAACCAAAATCCTCGCCCTTGTTTTGGGCGAGGATTTTTGATATGCTTGTTTCATGAGGTGAGCTCTATGAGTGTTTTTGAAAAAATTTACAGAGTGGTACAGCAAATTCCAAAAGGACAAGTGACAACCTACGGTCAAGTTGCCTTGATGGCAGGCAATCCCCGCTGGGCAAGGGTGGTGGGGTATGCCCTCCATTCCAATCCTTTCCCGGGAATTATTCCTTGTCATCGAGTGGTAAATCGCCAAGGATTCCCTGCCAAAACCTTTGCCTTTGGGGGAGAAGATGCCCAACGGCAACTATTGGAAGCCGAAGGCATTGTATTTGAGCAGGACGGAAGCATTGATTTTTCAAAATTTGGCTGGAAGCCATAAAAAACAGGGCAGTTGGTAAACACACCAACCGCCCTGTTTTTGTTTATTGGAAAAGAAGTGTTGATTACAGTTTTGCCACGTCGGCGTCGGTAATCATGTGGAATCCTGCGGTTTCCAAAGCGGCTTCGGCGGCGGCATTGTCAGCCACCCGCAAAACCACGTAAGCATGTTTTTCGGTACGGGACATGAAAGCGTAGAGATATTCCATGTTGATATGGGCTTTGTCCAACACGTCCAAAGCGGTGGACAGTTTCCCGGGGGCGTCCCCGATTTTCACCCCAACCACGTCGATGGTGTTGATGAGGTAGCCTTTTTCCTGGAGTGCCGAAACAGCAGTGGCGGTATCGTTTACAATCAAACGAAGAATACCGAATTGCTGGGAGTCGGCAATGGACAATGCCCGAAGGTTTACGTTCTTTTCTGCCAAAGTGGCGGTGATATCCACCAAAGAACCTTTTTTATTTTCCACAAATACTGTTACTTGTTGTAATGACATAATGCCTTCTCCTTTCTAATCGTGCAATTTCCGTTTGTCTACCACACGCACGGCTTTGCCTTCACTGCGGGTGATGGATTTGGGAGGCACCAGATGCACAGCGGGGTTGATGCCCAGCATGGTTTTCATGGCGTTTGCCAGATCTTTTTCCAATTTGTGAATACCGCCTACGGTATCGGTGAATTGGTCGGGATTCATTTCCACGTTGACGTCGAAGGTGTCGGTATTGCCCACGCGGTCAACAATGATTTGATAGTTGGGTTGATAGCCTTCTTTCAGAAGAACGGTTTCGATCTGGCTGGGGAATACGTTGACCCCACGGATGATCATCATATCGTCGCTTCTGCCCATGGGTTTGCTCATTTTAATGTGGGTACGGCCGCAGGAGCAGGGTTTGCGGGTGAGCACGCAAATGTCACGGGTGCGGTAGCGAAGCAGGGGGAAGGCTTCTTTGTCCAGGGAGGTAAATACCAATTCCCCTTTACTGCCTTCAGGCAGAACTTCCCCAGTGTCGGGGTCAATGATTTCTGCCAGGAAGTGGTCTTCATTGATGTGCATGCCGGTTTGTTCTTCACATTCAAAGGAAACACCCGGGCCGGTGGTTTCGGTAAGCCCGTAAATATCGTAGGCTTTAATGCCCAGGGTGGCTTCAATGCCCCGACGCATTTCTTCGGTCCAGGGTTCAGCACCGAAGATCCCAGCTTTCAGGGGAATGTCTTCGGGTTTGTAGCCTTGTTCTTTCAAGGTTTCCCCAATGTATGCGGCGTAAGAGGGGGTACAGCAAAGAATGGTGGCGGAAAGGTCGGTCATAAATTGAATTTGCCGTTCGGTGTTTCCTGAGGACATGGGCAAGGTGAGGCACCCTACCTTATGGGAACCGCCGTTTAAACCGGGGCCACCGGTAAACAAACCGTAACCGTAAGCCACTTGGCAAACGTCCTGATTGGAACCGCCTGCGGCAACAATGGCACGGGCACAGCAGTCTTCCCAAAGGTCAATATCCTTTTGGGTGTAGAATGCTACCACCCGACGGCCTGTTGTGCCTGAGGTGGACTGAATACGAACACAATCTTCCAGGGGCTTGGCAAGAAGTCCGTAAGGGTAAGCATCCCGCAAGTCGGCTTTGGTCAGGAAGGGGAGTTTATGCAGGTCTTCAATACCCTTGATATCTTCGGGTTTGACACCCTTTTTATCCATCAGGTCGCGGTAGTAAGGCACGTTTTCATACACGTGTTTTACTTGTTTCACCAGTTTTTCCGATTGGAGTTTTTTCAGTTCCTCCACCGGCATGGTTTCGATTTCTTTTTGGAAATAACGTTTTTCCATACCAATTTCGCCTTCTTTTTTCAAAATTTATAAACAGTCTTTCGGTTCGGGATATTATTGATGATACCCTAAATCGAAGGCCTTTTTATTCATGTCAATGAATTTGGGTGCCACGGTATTCTCAATGGCGGTGATCCATTTTTCATAAGGAATGTCAAAATACTTGGCGGCTTTCCCCATAAGCACAATGTTTACTGCCTTGGGAGAACCTGCTTCCATGGCCAGGGAAAGGGCATCCAAAGCGTCCACGCTGACTCCTTTGGCGGTCAACTCCTCCAGCACCCCTTCGGGATATTCGGCAGCGCCGATAATCACCGGCATGGGGTCGATTTGTTGGGTGTTCACCACGATTTTACCCCCGTCTTTCAGGAAACGGGCATAACGGGCGGCTTCCAATTTTTCAAAGGAAATAATAACGTCAGCTTCCCCGTCGGTTACAATGGGGGAATACACCTTTTCCCCGAAGCGGACGTAGGTTACCACAGAACCGCCCCGTTGGCTCATGCCGTGCACTTCGCTGACTTTAACGTCGTAGCCTTCGTCCATCAGCAGTCGACCCAATAATTTGGATGCCAGCAAACTTCCTTGTCCGCCAACGCCCACGATCATAACACTTGTTGTTTTCATGGCTTTTCCCCTCCTATTCTGCAATGGCGTCAAAGGCGCACAGTTGTTTGCAAACACCGCAACCCACGCAAAGGGTGGTGTCGATCACGGCTTTGCCATCCTTCATGCTGATGGCGGGGCAACCCAGGCTCATGCAGCGTTTACAGGATCTGCATTTATCATTGTCCACTTTCAGAGAGGGCAGGGCTTTCACCGATTTCAGCAACACACAGGGACGACGGGAAATGATAACCGAAGGTTCTTTCACTGCCAGTTCTTCTTTCAAAGCGGTTTCACAGGCCTTCAGGTCATAGGGATCAACCACCCGTACCCGGTTGATCCCCAGGGCTTTACACAAGGCTTCCAGATCCACCTTGGCGGCGGGGTCCCCTTTGATGTTATACCCTGTGGTGGGGTTTTGTTGGTGACCGGTCATCCCGGTGATGGAGTTATCTAAGATGATCACGGTGGAATTGGTGGCATTATATGCCACGTTTACCAGGCCTGTCATGCCGGAGTGCATAAAGGTGGAGTCCCCAATCACGGCTACGGATTTGCCTTCGGCGGTTTCCCCCCGGGCGGCATTGAAGCCGTGAAGTCCCGAAATGGAAGCACCCATGCAAAGGGTGGAATCCAAAGCATTCAAGGGAGGAACGGCGCCCAAAGTATAGCAACCAATGTCACCCATAACGGTGATTTTATTTTTTGCCAGGGTGTAGAACATACCCCGGTGGGGGCACCCTGCGCACATCATGGGAGGACGGTTGGGGATTTGGGAGTCAGCGGTGACAAAGGCTTTTGGTTCTTTGCCCAAAGCGGCGGCAACGGTGGCTTGAGAAAATTCACCAAGCAAGGAGAATTGTTCTTTTCCGATACAGTCGATCCCCAAAGCACGAACGTGATTTTCAATAAAGGGATCCAATTCTTCAATGACGTAGAGTTTCTTCACTTTGGAAGCAAAGTCTTGAATGAGCTCCACAGGCAGGGGGTAGGGCATACCGATCTTCAGAATACTGGCGGTGTCCCCCAGGGCTTCTTTTACATACAAATAGGAGCAACCCGAAGTGATGATACCGATTTCGTCGGAGTTCATTTCTACGGTGTTGTAAACACAGTCTTCTGCCAGTTTTTGCAAAGCCAGGGTACGGTCTTCCACCATCGGGTGACGGCGGATGGCGTTGCCGGGCATCATGATATATTTGGCAGGATTTTTTTCATAGTCCTTCAGCACGGCGGGAACGGGGTCCTTGGTTTCCACAATGGACTGACTGTGGGCAATGCGGGTGCACATTCTCAGCAGTACGGGGGTGTCATATTGTTCCGACAGTTCAAAAGCGGTGCGGGCAAATTCATAAGCCTCTGCCGAGTCGGCGGGTTCCAGCATGGGAACTTTGGCGGCCAGGGCATAATGGCGGGAATCCTGTTCGTTCTGGGAGGAGTGCATGGCGGGGTCGTCTGCTACGCAAATGATCATCCCACCGTTGACCCCGGTGTAAGACAGGGTAAACAAGGGGTCGGCGGCAACGTTCAGCCCTACGTGTTTCATGGCACAAGCCGAGCGGGCACCTGCCAGGGAAGCCCCAAAAGCAACTTCGGCGGCAACCTTTTCATTGGGAGCCCATTCGCTGTGAAGGTCGTTATATTGAGATAAAAATTCGGTGATTTCGGTGGAGGGGGTTCCGGGGTAACTGGAAACCACCCCTAAACCGCCGTCATGTAAACCTGCAGCAACGGCTTGGTTGCCAATCATGAGTTTTTTCATGGTGTTTCTATCCTTTCTTCCTTACGATTTGTTCTGAGAATCTACCAACCCTTCGGCGCCGTAAATTTTCCGAAGTTTGGGTTTTTCGATCTTCCCTGTGGGGTTGCGGGGAACGTCGGCAAAAATGATCTTACGGGGCCGTTTATAACGGGGCAGATCCAAACAAAATTCGTTGATTTCTTCTTCGGTACAGGTCATATCCTGTTTAATTTCAATAATGGCGGCGGCAATTTCACCCAAACGGGGGTCGGGCAAGCCGATAACTGCCACGTCTTTGATTTTCTGGTGGGCAGACAGGAAGTTTTCAATCTGCACGGGATACAGGTTTTCCCCGCCGGTGATGATTACGTCTTTTTTACGGTCAACCAGGTAAATAAAGCCGTCTTCATCCTGCATTGCCATATCGCCGGTGAACAGCCAACCGTCTTTCAGCGAAGCGGCGGTGGCAGCTTCGTCCCGATAATAACAGGTCATCACTCCGGGACCTTTCAGGCAAAGTTCCCCCACGTCCCCTTGTTTTACTTCCTTTTCTTCGGAATCAACGATCTTGATTTCCCAACCGTAACCGGGCACGCCGATGGCGCCCACTTTGTGGACGTTTTCCACCCCTAAATGCACTGCACCGGGGCCGATGGATTCTGAAAGTCCGTAGTTGGTGTCATATTGCTGGTTGGGGAAGTATTCCAGCCAACGGCGAATTAAACTTTTGGGAACCGGCTGGGCACCAATGTGCATCAACCGCCACTGGGAAAGTTCAAATTCTTCCAATTTGATTTCTCCGCGGTCCAGAGCATTCAGGATATCCTGTGCCCAAGGCACCAACAACCATACGATGGTACACTTTTCGTCATGCACCGCTTGTAAGATGTTGCGGGATTGAGTGCCTTTTAAAATGACTGCCTTGGAACCGGTGAGCAAACTGCCGAACCAGTGCATTTTTGCCCCGGTGTGATACAAAGGGGGGATACACAGGAAACAGTCATCCTTGGTTTGGCTGTGGTGTTTTTGTTCCACACGGCAGGAATGAATCAAGCTTTCGTGGTTATGTAAAATGGCTTTGGGGAATCCTGTGGTACCCGAAGAAAAATAAATAGCGGCGTCGTCTTCTTCGGTTAAGGTGCTTTCAGGGAATACCCCGGAACATTCCGAAATCAGGTCGTTATAATCGTCTGCAAAGCCGGGGCAGGCGGGACCAAAGTGAATGAGGGTGCAGGTTTTGGACAGTTTATCTGCCACCGCTTCCACACGGCCGATGAATTCCGGCCCGAAAATCAGCACGTCTGCCTGAGCCAACTTCACGCAATATTCAATTTCGTCGGAAGAATAGCGGAAATTCAGGGGGACTGCCAAAGCCCCTGTTTTTAAAATGCCAAAATAAATGGGCAACCAGTCCAGACAGTTCATCAGCAAAATGGCAACCTTTTTGCCTTTGCCGATGCCGTTTTGTTGCAACATGTTGGCAAGGCGGTTTGCCTTTTCGTTGAACACTTCCCAGGTGATTTCCCGACGGTAGTGGGGAACTTTATGGGTGGGTTCCACCAATTCATATTCCTGCCAGGTAAGACGGCGGGTTTCAGGTTGCTCGGGGTTGATCTCCACCAAGGCAGTGTCGCCCGCAAACTCTCTGGCGTTTCTTTCCAATAAATCAACAATGGTCATATCGGTTCCATCCTTATACAAATATAATGCCTATTATATACTTTACCACTTTAAAGCAAAAATGTCAACAAAAAATGCCGAAAAACCCCGCTTTTTTGCAAATCCCCTCTTGACAAATGTGCTTTAAAGTGCTAAAATATACCAAAACGGTTTATCGCTTTAAAGTTTTACAGTTTAAAGGAGAGAACTAAAATGAACCTTTTGGGTATGCAGTTGGGGGCAGTTTCTGCCACCACGTGGATCACCATCCCTATGTTGATCTGCTTTTTCGGTTTAATGATTGGAGTTGGCTTTGCTTGCCGTAAACACTCCAAGAGTGTAGATAGTTTTGTGCTGGGCGGCCGTGCGGTTGGTCCCTGGCTTACCGCCTTTGCTTTTGGTACTTCCTATTTTTCGGCGGTTATTTTTGTTGGTTATGCCGGGCAGTTCGGTTGGAATTTCGGGCTGGCTTCCACCTGGATCGGGCTGGGCAACGCCTTCATCGGTTCGTTGTTAGCCTGGTCGGTATTGGGCCGTCGTACCCGGGTTATGACCCAACATTTAGGCTCCAAAACCATGCCTGACTTTTTTGAAAAACGGTATAATTCCAAAAATTTGAAGGTTCTGGCCTCCTTTATTGTATTTGTCTTTTTGATTCCCTATACCGCTTCTCTTTACAACGGGCTTTCTTCATTGTTCAATAATGTTTTTTCCATTCCTTACTGGGTTGTGGTAGTAATTATGGCGGTGCTTACCGGGGTTTACGTGATTTTCGGGGGCTACATGGCAACTGCCATCAACGATTTCATTCAAGGGATCGTTATGTTGGTGGGTATTGTTGCGGTAATCTGGGCGGTGCTTGCTGAAAACGGCGGATTCTCTGCCGCGGTGAAAGCCCTTTCGGTTCACCCCGAAGCCGGCCCTGAATTTACTTCCTTCTTCGGGCCCAATCCCATATTCCTGTTCTTTGTGGTCATGCTGACTTCGCTGGGCACCTGGGGACTTCCCCAGATGGTTGGGAAATTCTATGCCATTAAGGACGAAGATTCCATCAAAAAAGGTACCATTATTTCCACCGTGTTTGCCGTTGTGGTGGCAGGGGGCTGCTACTTCCTGGGCGGTTTCGGGAAACTGTATCACAGCCAAATGGTGGAAGGTGGCTTTATTTCTGATGCAGGGAAAGTCCTCTTTGACAAGGTGGTTCCCACCATGCTTTCCGATTTGGCGCCGGTGATCGTTGCCACGGTTATCGTGCTGGTACTGTCGGCTTCCATGTCTACCCTGTCTTCCCTGGTGCTGACTTCCGCTTCCACTCTTACCTTGGACGTGGTCAATCCCCGCTTGGAAAAGAAGGGAAAAACCAGCGAAAAACGCAGTGTATTGATCATGCGGTTGTTGATTGTATTCTTCATTGTTCTTTCGGCTGTTATTGCCATTCTCAAAGACTCCATCTGGAAAGACAGTGTGTTTATTGCCCAGATGATGGGGGTTTCCTGGGGTGCTTTGGCAGGGGCATTTTTGGCTCCCTTCCTGTACGGTTTGTACTGGAAAAAGGTGACCAAAGCCGCTGTGGTTGCCAGCTTCATTTTCGGCACAGGGCTGGAAATTGTTCAACTGTGCATCAGCGTTGGCTGGCTTTCGGTGAATGGCGGCGTGTTGGGCTTCGTGTTCACCAACTCCCTGTATTCCGGGGTGTTCGCCATGGTGGGCGGTTTGGTTTTGGTGCCCATTGTCAGTTTATTTACCAAGAAAACCTTGCCCCAGGGTGTGGAGGAAAAATTTGCCTGTTATGAAAAACAGGTGGTGTCCAAACAAAAAACCACTTTGGGATAACATAGGATACAGAAAAAAGGCAGGTAGAATGAGCGGGTTTCCTAAGGACAGTTACCTTCAATAAAAACGGAATTTGGCACACAAATTCCCTGCTTGTGACAGTATAAGACAAAACTACCCGAAGAAGAGAAAACAAACCTCTTTTTCGGGTAGTGCTTTTTATATAGTGATATTCTTTGCTACGCAAAGAGTGATATGATTGCCGACGGCAATCGTGATATTAAAACCTACGGTTTTAGTGATATTTTATTCGCCTTTTAAAACTCGCAAAGCGAATAACACTCGGCGTTAGCCGAATATAACTGCGTAGCAATATCACTCGCCGCAAGGCGAATAAAACTGCCCAAGTGTCCTTAAGAACACTTGGGCAACTCCCTGCCTTTTTCTATGAAATGAAATAGTATTTGACAATATTCCCAAGGAATGTTATACTTTTAACAAACATACCGAAAGGATGGGTGTTCTATGAGTGAACAAAAATTGGAAAATACCCTTTTGGAAAAATCCCGCATCAGCGAAGGGGACTGCCGCATTAAACTGCACGCTGTCACCGTTGCCCAGGCAGTTGGGTTTGCCTTTTCCATTGTGGTATTGATTCTGGAAATTATTTTCAGCGCATCGTTGATGTTCGGCTTTGCCTGTCTTGGCACGTGCTTTGTCATGTCCGGGGTGGAAAAATGGCTGACTTTCTTCACTTTAAAAAATAAAAACGATCTGCTCACCGCATTGGTTGACTCGGCGGCTTTTGTAGCTTGCGTTTTATTTGTGGTGCTGGGCATTTTATAATCAAGATTGGAACAAAACCATCGGTTCAACCGGTGGTTTTGTTTTTGATATTACATTTGTGCAAATTTAACAAAAAACCATAAAATCAAAGAAAAATATGTTCAAAATGTTGACGCCGAACCGACTCTTTTGTATACTATCAATAGAACCATTGTTCATAAAATATTAAAAGGAGTGAATCGGCAATGAAGAAAATGATTTGTATAATTTTGTGTATGGTGTTATTGTTTGGCATTGTTTCGCCGGCAACTGCCAATGAGTCAATGCTAGTGGAATCTGTGTCAACAGTGAAAGTCGTCAAACCCATTGCCTACACTCATGATTTTGATGGGTACAGTAATGTGGTTGGAGTGTTGAATTCCGACGGTACGAAAACAGCTTACTTGTTTTCTTCTGCTGAACAAGTAGAGCAAATTGATTCTTTAACAGGCTTGATTAGTTCGCCGGAAGAACAGTTGCAAAGAATGAATGCTGCCCAAAGTCGTGCTATTTCTAAGCCTACCATCGTGGATGCACCTGTGTATTCTAATTATCCAACTATGAATTATAACGCCAGTTCCACAATGTTTATTGGAGGCTCCGATGAAGCCTATGGCTATGGTAGAGTGTATATAAAAACTGATGTATCCGCTTTAGATAATACAGGGATAGCCTACAGTGATATCATCAGTGCCAGTTTGAATTTTACAGAACGCCAAGAAATAGAGGATGAAAACCGGGCAGCCACCATAGAGGCATATTTGGTTAAAGAATCTTGGGATGAAACAGAAATTACTTGGAACGATCGTGCTGAGTACTACAATGGCGAATTGATTGGGTGTACGAATGCAGGGTTTAATCAGAGTTATGAAGACATTACTACTCATCCGTGTAAAATATATATATAACCAAGGCTGTAATGGCGTGGTTGCAAGGGATGAACAATTATGGAATCATGTTAAAAGAAAGAGAAGATAAATATGAAATGTCTTTTTACACAGCTAATTGTTCCGATGTAGAAGACCGTTTGTATATAACAATCAATTACACCGGTCTTTCTGAACAATCGGCCTATAATTATGGGCAAGGGATTGTGAATGAAAGTTCATATTATATTGTGAATCGCAAAACCGGACAATATTTAACTGCTACTTCGGCAACTACGGGAACAAGTATTACTCAACAAGATTTTCGTGATGATTACGCCCAAACACAACAGTGGAAATTTACTGAAACCACCTCCATTGCAAGTTATAAAATTTCATTGGGAAATACAGGGTTGTGTTTGAAAAATA
Source organism: Acutalibacteraceae bacterium (assembly GCA_045593325.1). Classification (GTDB taxonomy): domain Bacteria; phylum Bacillota; class Clostridia; order Oscillospirales; family Acutalibacteraceae; genus UMGS1484. The sequence continues at coordinate 20,891 of JAZNWL010000061.1, forward strand.
CAGCCGGTGCTTTTGGCAGTGTCATTAAATTGGGGGATGATTTAACAATCAGTGCGCAAACATGGCGTGCATTTCGAAATTGGAATGGGACTTATCGTTTTCAGTCCAAATTATCTCCGTATGGTTCTATAAAAGAAGAAAATAATGCGGATTCTATAATTCAAAGGCAATACACTTGTGACTTAAATTATGATGACGAATGGACATTGATTCCTGTTCAAAAACAAAGAGCATCGTTTTTCGATTTTAATATAAGCGGTGATATTAACACTACCTACGGAACCGGGGTAATGAGGTCACAATCACAAGCGTTAGCGGGATATACAACTGCGTCCCGATATACCAATTCACAAGCCGCAAGGGCATTTGAGCACTTGAAAGTAACCAATATGTTTTATTATTCCGGGCATGGTAGTCCCGGCGAGTTGAATTTCTATAATGCAAATAAAGTAAGTCAAGGGGATTTGGTTGTTGCAAACGATCTGGTGGAAAATAGTGATTTAGATGTTTCCATAGAAACTTTAACGCACAATAGTTTGGCACAGTTACAATTAGCTGTGTTAGCCAGTTGTGATACCGGAAGAGATGCCATTCTTAATGGCAGGTATCTTGATGAAAATATGACAGGACGGCTATATTGGTTAGGAGCTCACAATGTTATAAGTCATTTTCACGAAACCATTCAACCATACGATACAATGTGGTTAAGTGCGTTTATGACCGATGTTTTGTTAGGACGTACATTGAAAAACGCAAAACAAAAGGCGGATTATAACGTGTATGATGATTTTAGAGGGGATTTATATAAACCTTATGGAAATTTAAATGAACGTCACGATTTAGGGGATGAAAGTTATCGTCCGGGATTTACTCCTGCTCATGCACTTGCTCAGCGGACATATGGTTATAACGAAACACCGAGTTTGTCATTAAGTTTAAAGCCATCTGCGTCAACAACAGATGTGGTCTATGATAATCAAACCGGGAGCGCTATGACTATAAAATTTGGGTTACCAAAAGATCCTAATCAAAATGATAGCGAAGAGTCGCATATATATGATGTGTATGTAGATTCGTATGGTGGCATTTATTGGTATTATACCGGAACAGACACTTTACATTCCTATGAACCTTTTACTGATAAAGTTGAATTGGGTGAGACAGTGGTAAATCCCACAAGTGCTATGGAGCGTGCAATGGCTTTTTTAAGTGCCGTAGGATATGATGTTTCTGGTTGCTCGATTGAAACATCCAATCAATTTTCAAAAAACTATACCATTGTTTTTGATTTGGATAATAATGCAGCAGAAAAGCTGGTGTTTCATATGCAATCTGATGTGTCGGGGGAGGTACACATTATCAGTTTCACGGCGTATAATTACAGTAGATAAGGAGGATGATGCAGATGAAAAAACGAATCATTTCAATGGTTGTTGCCATTTTTTTGATCACTCTTTTATTTGCCACACCTGTTCAGGCCATCTCGTTAAATACCTTCAGTAGATATGCGCGACAACAAGCCGGTTCCGAGTTTATTGCGGGTGAAAGTAAGTATCATCTCGGCTCCTGGGAATATTGGCGGGTTCGTGTTTATGAGGAGAAATCTTGGACCGGTGTCAACCGACCGGAGAAGCTGATGGGGGATGCTAATATTGACGGAAAAGTGGATGCCCGAGATGCTTTGGTTGCTTTATATTTTGGATTATACGGGAATAATCAAACACTGGATGTTGCTTGGCCTTCTAAAACGCCAACTGTTATAGGATGGAATAGTGCTTTTTATTCTTCCTATAAAGAAGGGACATTGGAAAAGAAAATAAATTCTGATGTTTTTTGTTGGCAATATTGCCGATACAATTCCCCGTTTTTTGCTGACGTGACTAAGGATTGCGTGGTCAATGCTAAGGATGCTTTGGAAATTTTAAAATATTCAGTGGGGAAAGCCAAGAATTTCCCTGTGGGCGATTTCACAACCATTAGCAGAGATTTTCGGTATTATCCTTGGCCTACTGAGTATTATCCCGGAATTTTCGATGATTTAAGGATCGATATGAACGACCAAGAATTTTGCGAAAAGTACAACTTTGAGTTGGCGGTAACGCCAACGGATAAATAAATAAAAAATTCCTGGGTCTGTATTAACAGACCCAGGAAATTTTTTTGCTTGTTTTATTTTTCCAACCGTACTACGGTGCTTTGGTTGGGCTCCAATTCAAAGCAAAGGGTACCGTTTTCCAAGGCAACGGGAGCTTCATTGTAAATGGAAGTCACTTTAGTGAATTCTTTGGAAAGGAGAGGTACCGAACCTTTGGCGGTTTGGTTACCGCTGTTGATGAGGATCACAGCGGTGCCGGCATCGGCGGTGAGGAAACTGTATTTTACGCCGGGTGCGGTGCAAAGGTTTTGCACAACCCCTGCTTCTTTGCAGACCTTCAGCACAATTTCTTTTGCCACGGGGCTGTTGTTGCCTTTATCGTTGGATTTCAAGTCGTCGGCAATCAAACTCTTTTGAGAATGGCAAAGTCCTAAGTTGACCCCACTGAGCACTGCCCGACCGTTGCCGTAACGGTTGGAGAGAATGGCCGGGGAACCGTCGGCATAGGCAACCAAAACGTCAGCGGTAACCTCTTTATACAATTCCTTTTGATGGTTGCCGGAAATGGCTCTGCCATCGGCAAAGGTTACGTTGCCTTCAAACCGTTGATCGTCCTGCTTGCAACCGAAAATTTCCTGGAAGCCAAACCCGGGAATGTGATAGGAAAGCACCATGTCTGCATCGAACATGCCGAACATCGGGTCGGAAAGTAAGGTGCCGCCGTTTTTCACGTATTCTTTCAAGGCTTCTGCCAGGTTGGGAGAAACCGCATAGGCACAGGGCAGAACAATGACTTTATACTGGGAAAGATCCCCAAAGAATTCTTCGTGGATAATATCCACGTTAATGTTTTCTTCCCAGAACATACGGTAGTACCCTGCCACACAGTCGGTGGCAAATTTATTGTCCCGCAGGTTGTTGCACCAGCTGGCAAGGTAACCACGAATGCTGAAGACGATCCCCACCTGGGATTTTTCAATGGAAGAATGGGAGAAAATGTCTTCGTTGGCGGTGATGGCTTTGCACAGTTTTCCTGCCCGGCGGGACAGGTTGGTTTCACTGCCGTCGGTATGGGTCAAAGCATAGCCGTTGATTTCCGCGCCGTGGCGTTCTCTTCTGAACTGCCAGTAAAGAAGACCTCTTGCCCCTTGACGCAGGGATTCCAGGGAGAATTTGTCAAAGGTGTTATCGTCTACTCTGCCGTGGGCAAAAAGCCCTGTACCGCACATCCCGGCGGTGAGTTCCGATTGCCAATATTCTTTGCCGTTAGCGGCACAACGGGTGGCGGCACTGCCCATGCCCAGGTAAACGCAATCGTTGGCGCTGCCGGGGAAGGCACTGTAACCCCATTTGTCGAAAATGGCGGCATTTTTCCAGTCGTCAAATGCCATGCCCCCAAGGTTGGCGCAGGTAATGGCGCCGCCGCCCCAGGAGTGGGCAATCACGGGAACGTTGGTACGGGCTTTAATGACCTTGGTGCGGTAGGCGATCTCATGGGCAATATTGTCCATGGTGAACAAACGGAAATCGGTGTAGTTGCTGTATGCGTTGGTCCAGCGGGGGGGACGCACTTCGCTGAAATCATGGAAGAAATGACCCCAAGCCCGATTCAGATTGTCAATGGTCTGATATTTGTTTTGAAGCCAATGCTGAAATTCTTTGATACTGGCAGGGCAGTAGCAGTAGCCACCTGCCGCGCCGTCTACCCATTGATGGGGTTCGTTCATGGGTTCGTAGAAAGCAACGTTATCGTGCTTTACGGTTTCGGCAAGCACCCCTTCAATAAAGCGTTTTTCAATTTCTTTGACTTCATCATGGTCAAAGCAAAGGCCGGGCCAACCGCCGCTGGGGGTGTTGGGACGAATGGCAGGTTCAAAACTCTTGCCGTTCTGGTCTACGTAATAATACTGGGGATATTTGGCAATAGCCCAGGCAGGGGCGGCGTGTAAATGGAATAATAATCCCACTTGCAGATCATGCTTTTTGGCGCAGGTCAGCAACCGATTGATAAAATCGGTGTCGATTTTTCCTTCTTCCCGCTCCAGAGCGTTCCACACCAACCACACCCGAATGGTGTTGAAGCCATAGGCTTTCATTTGGGCCATATCTTTTTCCCATTGGTCTTCGGCAGGGGTTGCCCCCCGAAGATATTGGGTACCGAAAACGAACATAAATTGTCACTCCTTTAAGGAATTTTTCTTATTATATCAAAGGAGGGGGCTTTTTGCAATGGGAAATTTGGTTCCTTTTAGGTACATTTAAGGTTATTTTAGTATGATGCCAAAGGAGAAATATGTATTTCAGGAGGGTTTCCTATGAAGTTATTTGGTTTTTCTGGTCGGTTGACGGCAGTTGTGCTGATCTTGACCTTGATTCTGGGAATGTTCGGGGGGCAGATGCTGGTTTCGGCAGCCACACCTGACGTTTCCTCCTTGACCTCATTTGTGTTTAACGGCAACACTGTTACCGTGAACGAGGGAAGCGATACCAACTATTCGGTTGTAGTATACGGGTCCGACACCGTGGAAACCGCCGCCACCGCCACCACCAATGCTGACGGCAGTGTGGTGTACTCTATTCCTTCCGGGGCAAACGGGGAATTACAGGTCGGAATTAAAAAAGCAGGGGGCAGTTACGTGTTCTCGGGGAAAGGTACCGGGCATATCGTGGTGAAAAAAGCCGCCACGGCTGACGCTGTTTTGTATTTCAATGGGTTAGACCTGACCTCGGGCTTTACCTCGGTTCTTTCGGTGAATAAAGACAGCACCGCCAAATGCACCTTGCACGTAATGAAAGATACCGTAAACACCTTCACGGATAATGCTCTCAATAACGACACCAACAATCCTTCCAACTTGGCGGCAGAAAATGCCGTTATCAAGTGCAAAGCCGCCACCGACGTGACCATTGGCGGGGAAGGGGCTTTGTATATTAAAGGAAATGCCAAAAACGGCATCAAAGCCAACAACCTGTTGACCGTTGCTGATTCGGTGATTTTAAACATTGAAGCGGCAGATGACGGTATCAGCGGGGAAAATATTGTCAACATCAATTCCGGCTACGTTACCATCAAAGCCAAGGCGGGGGACGGCATTAAATGCGGTGCCGACGATGCCGCCACAGGCACAGTGAACGTCAACGGCGGTACCTTGACCATTGACGCTTACGGGGACGGTATTCAAGCCACCGCCAATTTGAACGTCAACGGCGGGGTGTTGGACATCACCTGCTACGGCGGATATACCGCCACCTACAACGGCAGCAGTACCGCCTATCCCAGTGCCAAGGGCTTGAAGGCGGGGGGCACCTACCTGAATGCCAGCGGTACCGAAGTGGATGCCACCGAATGTTATATTAAAATCAACGGCGGGTTTATTAAAATCAGTTCCCCCGATGATGCCATTCATTCCAACAAAGACGTTACCATTACCGCAGGGGTGCTGGATCTGTATTCCGCTGATGACGGGGTTCACGCCAATTACACCAATACCCTGGGGGTAAAAGGGGCGGACAACACCAAATTGTATATCACCGTTCATAAATGCTACGAAGGCATTGAAGGGGCAAACATTTATATTCACAGCGGCATCATCAACGTGTTCGCTTCTGACGACTCCATCAATGCCGCCAATACCGATTTGGGTAGCAGTGCTCCCGGTCAAAGCAGTTCCTATAATTTCACCGTGGATATCACAGGCGGGTTTGTATACTGTGCCAGTTCCGCAGGGGACTGTCTGGACTCCAACAAAAACTTCACCATTTCCGGGGGCACCCTGGTGGTACTGGGCTCCATTACCCAACAGGACAATACCGCCGTGGACGTGGACGGCTCCTTTAACATTCAAGGGGGCGAAATTCTGACCATCGGCAACAGCGGAATGTTGACCAACCCCACCACCACCCAAAGTTACTGTACCTGGACTTCCGCCGGTACTGTAACCGCTTCGGCAAGCGGTAGCGGCAGCAGCGGGCAACCCGGTCAGGTTCAACGGCCCGGCAGACCCGGTTCTTCCAGCTCTTCCGGGGGCGGTTCGGTGGTTTCCAACAACAAACAGTTGACCATTACCGATGCTTCGGGCAACACCATGATTTCGGTGGTGGTAAAATGGGATTCCAACCCCTCAGGCTCGGCAAGTTACGTGTTATATTCTTCTGCTGACGTGACCTCGGGCAGCAGTTATACCTTATCGGTGGGCAATGCCCAAACCGTAACAGGGGGCAGTTATATCACTTCGGAAAATCTTCCCGCTCAACCTGAAACCCCCGAAACCGACGTGGGAGACATTCCGTCGGTGGATAACACCCCTTCGGGAACCACTTCTTCGGGTTCTGCCTCTTCCACTCCCACCACGTCCACACCTTCTGCCGACTCCTCATCCGGCAACAGTCAGGTAACTCCTCCCGCCCCTCCTTCCAATGGGGGCAGTCAACCTGAGCTTCCTGCAGGCATGGTAAAAGGGGACGTGGATTTCGACGGCAACATCAACGCCAAAGATGCCTTGAAAGTGTTGCAATTTGCGGTGGATAAATTCACACCCACCATGGAAGAATCCATGGTAGGTGACGTAAACGGTGACCGTAAGTTAAGTGCCGTGGACGCCTTGTGGATCTTGCAATATGCCGTAGGCAAACGGGTATCCTTCTAAAAAAATATCTTCCTTATGAAAAGCCTTCAAAGTGCCAAACGGCGGTGCTTTGAAGGCTTTTTGTGATATTTTCATCAATACGGCTCACAATAAAATGAAGTGGAATAGGCAAAGCAAGAATTTTTTCCAAAAACAGAAAGGGAAGGAGGTCAAGTGGTTGACAGAAGGGCTTCGAATTGGTATAATGTTCTAAATATAACATGGGATTGTTAGGTATAAATGTAGGAGCACTTCTGAAAGAAGGAAAAATTCTATGGATAAATTATTGAGAAGATTATCAACCATACTTTTGGTTTTATGGGATATCGCATCGGTTGGGGTTTCGGTTTACCTTGCCATTCGCCTGGTGTACTTTACAGGCATCCCCAATTTTTACACCACCTATTTCTGGTGTTTCGCAGGGGGGCTTTCGGCAGTTCTTGTGCTGTTTAATCTGCTGTTTGGCTGTTATAACCGCTTGTGGAGTTCCCTGAGTTTTCGGGACATTCTGTTCCAGGTGCTGACAGGGGTCATGAACGTGGGAGTTCTGTTCGTGGTGGACTTTGCTTACCGCATCATAAAAGAGGAAGCCTTGTTCCCTGTGAACTCCTACATTATTTACACCATGCTGATTCTGATTTTAACCGTCACCGCCCGTGGGGTTGCGCGGTTTTTCAGCAATCTGAAATATTCCCTTCGTGCCAAAAAAGTGCCTGCCACTCCCGTAGTGGTATACGGGGCAGGGGAGTCGGGAAGTTACCTGCAAAACAACGGGGGCAGCGGGAATGCCAACCGTATTCGGGTTATGGCATTTATTGATGACGAACCCCGTTTGCAAGGCAAATCGGTTGGCGGGGTGAAGATCGTCGGCGGGTTTGAAAAACTGGAAGAAACCATTGTGGAAACAGGGGTTCGCCAGGTGATCGTTGCCATTCCCACCGCTGACCGTAAACTGCTCCAGAACGTGCTGGAGGTTTGCAAAAAACATCATTGCGTGGTGAAACGGTTCGGCACCATTGACGATGCCAGCCCTTCGGACATGAAGGTTTCGGACATTAACCTGGAAGATCTACTCCATCGGGGCAGTGTTCACCTGAATATGGACATGGTGCGCAGTTTCATTAAGAATAAAGTAGTGCTGGTGTCCGGCGGGGCAGGGTCTATTGGCAGTGAACTGTGCCGTCAGGCATTGCGGTTCGGTTGCGAGAAATTGGTGGTGCTGGACTTTAACGAAAACGGTCTGTTCCACATTGGCAATGAACTGAATGAAAGCGGTTATGAAGGGCGGTTTGAACTGCGCCTTGCCTCCATTCGGGACCGTGACCGCCTGACCCAGGTGTTCCGGGAATTTAACCCTGAAATCGTATTCCATGCCGCCGCCCATAAACACGTTCCCATGATGGAATTAAATCCCAGGGAAGCCATTAAAAACAACGTGCTGGGCACGGTGAATATGTGCCAGGTTGCCATTACCGCAGGGGTGAAAAAGTTTATCACCATTTCCACCGACAAGGCGGTAAACCCCACCAATATTATGGGGGCATCCAAACGAATTACCGAACTGATCATGCAAATGATGGATACCATGGCAGACACCGAATTTGCCGCGGTGCGGTTCGGCAACGTGCTGGGGTCCAACGGCAGTGTGGTTCCTTTCTTTAAAAAGCAAATTGAAAAGGGCGGTCCCGTAACGGTGACCCACCCTGAAATGCGTCGGTATTTTATGACCATTCCCGAAGCCTGTCAACTGGTGCTGGAAGCCGGTGCCATGGCAGGGGGCGGAGAAATTTTTGTGTTGGATATGGGAGAGCCGGTGCTCATTTCCGATCTGGCACGGGACATGATTCGTTTGTCCGGGCTGGAACCGGATAAAGATATACAGGTGATCTACACAGGGCTTCGCCCCGGGGAAAAACTCTTTGAGGAAATTTCTTTAGCGGACGAAGACGTGGACCGCACCACCAACAAAAAGATCATGATCATGAAACCCATGGAAAGCGATCATGAGGCTTTGGCTTTGGCGGTGAAGGGGATGGAACAGGCCATCCGGGATGAGGATGACCCCGCCATGTTCACCTTGGTCAAACAGTTAGTACCCACGTTTCATCATAACGTTAATTAACTAGAGTAGGAGAGATGTGTCATGTATTATCAACAACTGAAAGATAAAATCGAAAACCGCACCGCCGTATTAGGGGTTTTGGGTCTGGGTTACGTTGGACTGCCCCTGGCTGTGGAAAAAGCCAAAGCAGGATTCAAAGTGGTTGGCTTTGACGTGCAGGAAGAAAAAGTAAATTTAGTCAATCAAGGGAAAAACTATATTGGTGACGTGGTAGACAGCGACCTGGAAGCCTTGACCAAAGAAGGCAAACTTTCTGCCACCGCCGATTTCTCCAAATTGGCAGAGTGTGACTGTGTAGCCATTTGTGTGCCTACTCCCTTGGACGAACATTTCCAACCTGATATTTCTTACGTCAGCAGTTCGGCTGCTCAAATTGCCAACTATGCCCATAAAGGCATGTTGGTGGTTCTGGAAAGCACCACCTATCCCGGCACCACCGAAGAAGTGATCATGCCGTTGCTCACCGAAAAAGGTTTCACCGTTGGGGAAGATATTTTCCTTGCCTTCTCCCCCGAACGGGTAGATCCCGGTAACCTGCAATACAAAACCAAAAACACTCCCAAAGTTGTGGGTGGCGTTACCCCTAACTGTGGGGAATTGGCTGCTTCCATTTATCGCAGTGTACTGGAAAGCGACGTAAAAGTGGTTTCCAGCCCCAAAGTTGCCGAAATGGAAAAGATCCTGGAAAACACCTTCCGTAACATCAATATTGCTCTTGCCAATGAAATGGCAATTCTGTGCAACCGCATGGGCATTTCGGTTTGGGAAGTTATTGAAGCCGCCAAAACCAAACCCTACGGCTTTATGGCGTTCTATCCCGGTCCCGGTCTTGGCGGTCACTGCATTCCCATTGACCCCTTCTATTTGACCTGGAAAGCCAGAGAATATAACTATCACACCCGTTTGATTGAATCTGCAGGGGAAATCAACACCGCTATGCCTGAATACTGCGTTTCCCGTGTTGCCAATATGCTCAACCGTGACGCCAAACCCTTGCGGGGTTCCAAAGTGTTCATGTTGGGTGTGGCTTACAAACCCGATATTGACGACCTACGGGAATCTCCCGCTTTGGAACTGGCTCGGTTGTTCACCGAAAACGGGGCAGAAGTTACCTATAACGATCCCTATAATCCTTCCTTTAAACACAAAGGAATTTCCATGCAATCGGTGGAACTCACCGATGAAGCCCTGGCGGCGGCTGATATTGTGGTGATCGCCACCAACCATTCGGTTTATGACGCCAAAAATATCGTTGCCAAATCCAAATTGGTGTTCGACAGCCGTAACCTGACCGCCGGTATTGATGCCGACAATCTGGAGAGATTATAAGATATGAAAAATGCTGTTCATCCCACCGCGAAAATCGGAGAATATTGTGTGATTGGTGAAAACGTCACCATTGGGGCAGGGTGTGTTATCGGGCATCACGTGGTGATTCACGATGATACCATTATTGGGGAAAACGTTCGTATTGACGATTTCGCCTGTATCGGCAAACGCCCCATGAAAGCCGCCAACAGCGCTGTTACCAAAGAAACCGACCTGCCCGCCTGTGTGGTGGGATCGGGTTGTATCATCGGCACGTCCGCCGTGATCTATCGGGGATGCACCCTGGGGGAAAAGGTGTTGGTTGCCGACCTTGGTACCGTTCGTGAACGGGTGAGTGTCGGAGAACGCACCATCATTGGCAGAGGTGCCAGCGTGGAATGTGACTGTGTGGTGGGTTCCCGTTGTAAAATTGAAACCAACGCTTATATCACCGCCTACTCCACCCTGGAAGATATGTGCTTTATTGCCCCCGGCGTGGTTACCAGTAACGATAATTATGCCGGCAGAAGCGAGGAACGTTTCAAGCACTTCAAAGGGGTTACCGTGAAATATGGCGGCCGTATGGGAGCGGGCAGTACCATTTTGCCCGGAAAGGTCATCGGCTCTCAGGCTATGGTTGCCGCCGGCAGTGTGGTCACCAAAGACGTTCCCGAAAAAACCGTGGTGGCGGGTTGCCCTGCCAGAGAATTACGTCCTGTTCCCGTTGAACAGTTGCTGGATGAATAAAGAAGGAGAATAAATGCTATGAAACTTCGTTATGCTTTGATCGGTTGCGGACGCATTGCCCCCAACCATATTGCCGCTGTGATGAACAACGCTGACACCATTGAACTGGTGGCAGTTTGCGACCCCGTGGAAGAAAACATGGAACGGGTGCTGGCTCCTGTGGAAAATAAAGATGCCGTGAAACGGTATACCGATTATTCCGTGATGTTAGAGGAACTGAAACCCGACCTTTGCGCCATTGCCACCGAAAGCGGATATCATGCCGCCATTGGTATGAACTGCTTGAAAGCAGGGTGCAACCTGATTATTGAAAAACCCATCGCCCTTTCTTTGAAGGATGCCGACCAGATGATTGCCCTGGCAGAGGAAAAAGGTCTGGTGCTGTGCGCCTGTCACCAGAATCGCTTTAACAAATCGGTTCAAAAAATCCGGGAAGCCGTGGAAGAAGGCAAATTCGGCGGATTGTTACATGGGGCAGCCCATATCCGTTGGGCTCGGGATGAAAATTACTATAAACAAGCTCCTTGGCGGGGTACTTGGGAACAAGACGGCGGCGCTTTGATGAACCAATGTATCCATAACATTGACCTGCTCCGTTGGATGATGGGGGATAACTTAAAACAAGTTATGGCCTATACCGACCGTCTGGTACATGATTATATTGATGCCGAAGACTTAGGTCTTGCGGTATTGAAATTTGAAAACGGCACTTACGGTCTGGTGGAAGGCACTACCAACGTGTATCCCTGCAACCTGGAAGAAACCCTGTATCTGTTCGGGAAAGAAGGGACCGTAAAAGCAGGGGGCCGTTCGGTGAACCTGATCGAAGAATGGAAATTTGCCGGTACGTCCGAGGAAGAAAGCCAAGGAGTCAAAGCTGAATTCGGGGAAAATCCTCCCAACATTTACGGCTTTGGTCACACTCCTCTTTACACCGACGTAGCCGATGCTGTCATCAATCACCGTGCTCCTTACGTGGACGGGAAAGCCGGGCGCAGAGCTTTGGAAACGGTGCTTGCCATTTATCGCTCTGCCGCCACAGGCAAACCTGTGGATCTGCCCTTGGAAGACGCTTCTACTTTGGAATTTAAAGGTCGTTTCTAATGAATATTTTATACATTGAACATTATGCCGGGTCGGACGAATTCGGCATGGAGTTCCGCCCTTTTTACATGGCGCGGGAATGGGTGAAACTGGGGCATAAGGTCACCATTCTGGCGGCGGATTTTTCCCATCTTCGGAAGAAAAATCCCGTTATTGAAACCGATTTTACCACCGTGGTTCAGGATGGGGTGGAGTTTGTTTTCCTGAAAACCAAACCCTACCGTCGAAACGATTTGTTCCGCATCATCAATATGATGGGGTTTGTGAACAAAATCAAAAAGAACGCCCAATATATCGCCGAAACCTACAAGCCCGACGTCATCATTCATTCCTCCACCTATCCCATGGACGTGTATGCCGCCCAGGCGGTGAAGGAGCATTGCGGGGCACCCTGTTTTTATGAAATTCACGATTTGTGGCCCATGTCTTTAACCGCCATGGCGCCAAAATTGCTCCCCCAAGGCAATCCCTTAATCAAATACGTGCAAAAGGCGGAAGATGCCTGTTACCGTCTGGACGACGGGGTGGTTTCCATTTTGCCTGGGGCTTTGCGGCATATGGAAGAGCGGGGTTTTAAAAAGGTGAATTACCATAACGTGCCCAACGGTGTGGTGTTGGAAAACATGATGGAACCCCAGCCCCTTCCGGAAGAATTGACCGCCCAATTTGCCGCTTGGAAAGAACAGGGCAAATTCGTGGTGCTGTATGCCGGTGGGCATGCCCGCTCCAACGCCTTGGACTGCTTTGTGGAAGCCGCCGATCTGGTGGGTGACAAGGTGCAGTTGGTGCTGGTGGGCAAAGGAGACCAAAAGGAAGCCTTAATGGAATTGGGGGAAGGGAAAGAAAATCTCACCTTTTTACCCCCTGTGGAAAAGAAACAAATTCCCACCTTGCTGTCCTTGGCAGACGGGTTGTATTTGGGGGCGAAGAATGACCCCTTGTATACCTACGGTGTGGGAATGAATAAAATTTTTGACTATATGTTAGCGGCAAAGCCCGTTATCAACGGGGTCAATTCTCCGGGGAACCCTTTGGATCTGTCGGAGTGTGCCGTGGCGGTAGAGCCTGAAAATGCAACCGCCCTGTCCCGGGGCATTGAAACCCTTTGCGCCATGAGTGAAGAAGAACGAAACGCCATGGGGCAAAAGGGGTACGATTACGTCATTGCTCATCATGATTATAAGGTGCTTTCCAAACGGTTTATTGAAGCATTGGAAAGTGCATTTCCCAAAGAATAGAAAGGATGAACCCTTATGCAAATCCGGGAAGATTTTTTAGCCTACTGTAAACCTTGTTTTGGTCAGGAAGAATTGGACGGGGTAATGGATGCCCTGAAATCCGGCTGGTGGTCCAAGGGTCCCAAAGTCATTGAATTTGAAAAAAAATTCGCCCAAAGTATCGGGGTGAAACACGCCATTGCCCTGAACTCCTGCACCGCAGGGTTGTTTTTGGGGTTGATGGTGCATAATATCGGACCGGGTGATGAAGTGATTACCACTCCCATGACCTTCTGTGCCACTGCCAATACCATTGTTCATTGCGGTGCCACCCCTGTATTTGCCGACGTGGACCCGGAAACGGGACTGATCGACCCCAAAGAAATTGAAAAGAAGATCACCCCCCGCACCAAGGGGATCGTGCCTGTGCACTATGCCGGGCGGGCTTGCGATATGGATTCCATCAACGCCATCGCCCAAAAACACGGGTTGTTTGTGCTGGAAGATGCCGCCCATGGGGTGTATACCACCTATGCCAACGGCAAAGCGGTGGGTAACTGTGATAATATCACTTCCTTTAGTTTTTATGCCACCAAAAATCTGGCAACCGGGGAAGGTGGCATGATCACCACCAACGATGATGAACTGTTTGAACGGTTGCAGGTGCTTTCCCTGCACGGCATGAGCAAAGGGGCTTGGAATCGGTTTTCCGCCGCAGGTTCCTGGCGGTATGACGTGGTGGAGGCAGGGTATAAATATAATATGACCGATGCCGCCGCCGCTTTGGGTCTTGCCCAGATGGACCGTCTGGAAGAGATGCAAGCCAAACGGAAAGAATATGCCGAAATGTATAATGAGGCTTTTAAAGATATTGAAGGCATTGACGTGTTGCCTGACAGCCAGTGGGGGCGTAATGCCTGGCATCTTTATATGTTAAAGGTAAAACCCAACTGTCTTTCTTTGTGCCGTGATAAATTCATCCGTATTCTCAACGAAGAATATAAGATCGGCACCAGTGTGCATTATATTCCCGTCCCCATGCACCCCTTCTACCGCATCAATTTCGGTACCCGCAAAGGGGATTATCCTTGCTGTGAACGGCTGTATTCTCAAATTTTATCCCTGCCCTTGTATCCGTCTATGACCAAGGAGGACGTTACCTATGTATGTGAAGCAGTTCGAGAAATTGCCGCAAGATTTACAAAAAAGTGACATTAAACCCTACTTTGACTATTTGCAGACCCGCAGAGGTTCGTTGATGGCCAAACGGGTGTTGGACATTTTTGTGGCATTGTTGGTACTGACGGTGTTAAGCCCCATTATGTTGCTTTCCGCCATTCTGGTGAAACTCACCACCAAAGGTCCGCTGTTTTATTTACAAGAGCGGGTGGGGCTTTACGGCAAACCCTTTCACATTTACAAATTCCGCACCATGGTGGTCAATGCCGACAAGATCGGCGCCCAGATCACCGTTGGGGAGCGGGATCCTCGCATTACCAAGGTGGGGCATATTTTGCGTACCACCCGTATTGACGAGTTTCCCCAAATGCTCAACGTGTTAAAGGGGGATATGACCATCATCGGAACCCGTCCCGAGGTGCCTCGGTACGTGAAGGAGTATTCCGACGAAATGAAAGCCACCTTGCTGATGCAACCGGGGGCTTCGGGGGTTGCCAGCATTGCTTACCGCTACGAAAACGAAATGCTGAAAGATAAGAAAGACCCGGAACAATATTATATTGACACCATTTTGCCTGACAAAATGCGGATCAATTTAGACTATTTAAAGAAATTTTCCATCTGGCAGGACTTATGGCTCATGTTACGAACCGTAGGTTGTGTATTCCATAAATAAGGATAGGAGATGTCATCTATGCAATTTATCGACCTTGCCGCTCAATATCAGCGAATTGCCCCCCAAGTACAGGAAAAAATGAACCAAGTTCTGGACTCGGGCAGATATATTATGGGCCCCATGGTTACCGACCTGGAACAACGGTTGGCAGACTATGTTGGCAGAAAATATTGCGTGACCTGTTCCAACGGTACCGTCGGTTTGCTTTCGCCCTTGCTTGCCTGGGGCATTGGAGAAGGGGACGGGGTATTGGTGCCCGATTTCACCTTCTTTGCCACCGCCGAAGCGGTGAGTGCCGTGGGAGCTACTCCCATTTTTGTGGACGTGTTGCCTGACACCTATAATATGGACCCTGCCCACCTGGAAGCCATGATCAAACATACTTTAAAAGAGGGAAAACTCACCCCCAAAGCCATTATTCCCGTGGACCTGTTCGGGCAACCTGCGGATTTTGATGCCATTGGGGAAATTGCAAAAAAATACAACTTAAAGGTGTTGGAAGACGGTGCCCAAGGCTTTGGCGGCACCATGAACGGCAAAAAAGCCTGTTCCTTCGGGGACGTTTCTTCCACCTCGTTCTTCCCTGCAAAACCTTTGGGATGTTACGGGGACGGCGGTGCCATGTTCACCGACGATGAAGAAATGCGGGATCTGCTGGTGTCCTTGCGGGTGCACGGTAGTAACCCCGCCGATAAATACGATAACATTCGCATTGGCAGAAACGCCCGCCTGGATGCCATGCAGGCGGCGGTGCTCCATTGCAAACTGGATATTTTTGATGACGAAGTGGAAAAACGCCACTGGGCAGCGGCAGAATATAATCGCCGTTTGGCGGGTAAAGTACTCACTCCCGCTTGTCCCGAAAAATTCACCTCTTCCTACGCCCAATATACCCTTCGCCTGGAAAGTGAAGAACAACGAAACCGTGTCATGGCTCATATGAAAGAGGCGGGCATTCCCGTTATGGTGTACTATCCCCGTCCCATGCACGGTCAAACCGCTTATAAAGATATGCCTTGCGGGGAATATCCTGTAACGGTAAATTCCTGCAACTGCGTACTTTCCCTGCCTATGCACCCTTATCTGGACGAGCAAACCATTGAACTGGTTTGCAACACCTTGTTGGAGGCCTTGGCATAAGGAATGGGAAAAACCAATACGTCTAAAATCAAACTGCTGTATCTGCTGGACATTTTAAAATCCAAAACCGATGAAGATCACCCCCTGGGGATTCCCCAGCTGATTGCCCAACTGGAAAAACGGGGGGTTACGGCAGAACGGAAATCCTTGTATCGGGACCTGGAAGTTCTGGAAGAAGCAGGTTTTGATATTCTTTACACCCGCACCCCTAAAAGCGGATATTATTTAGGGGAGCGGGATCTGCAACTGGCAGAGATCCGTCTGTTGATGGACGGGGTGCTGTCTGCAGGGTTTATTACCCCCAAAAAGAGCAAAGAACTCCTGGACAAACTTTGCGGGGGATTGAGCGAATACCAGAAAAAACAACTGAGTTCCCAGGTGTATCTGGACCATCGGAATAAGCACGCCAACGAAGAAATTTATTACACGGTGGATGCCTTGCACAAAGCCATTGCCGCCAAACGGAAAATTCAGTTTTCCTATGTGCGACGGGTGCTGGACGAAACCGGCAAGGTGACGGTTTCCACCAAGGAATTTCGGGTGAGCCCTTACGCTCTTTTGTGGCACGACGAGCGCTATTATCTCATTGGCAACAATGAAAAATATGATAATTTAATGCATCTTCGGGTGGACCGTATGCAAAAGGTACAACTGCTGAAAGACCCCTACCGCAGTTTTGAAGAAGTTTCCCAGTATCGCAACTTTTTCGACGTGGCGGATTATGCAGGCAAACTTTCCAATGCCTTTGCAGGGCAGGCAGTAAGTGTGGAACTGCTGTGCAAAGGGGACTTGCTGGAATCGGTGTATGACCGATTCGGCAACGACCTTTCGGTGCGTCCCGCCGGGGAAAACCGCTTTTCGGTGCGGATCCAAGCCACCATGAGCGACGGATTGGTTCACGATATGCTGAACTTCGGAGAAGGGGTTCAGG
Organism: Acutalibacteraceae bacterium; assembly: GCA_045593325.1. Lineage (GTDB taxonomy): Bacteria > Bacillota > Clostridia > Oscillospirales > Acutalibacteraceae > UMGS1484. Next base: position 38,035 of record JAZNWL010000061.1, read on the forward strand.
TGGTTTCTCCCAAAGAGTTACGGCAAAAGGTGGCACAGACGGTGGAAAATTTGCACAAGATGTACACCTGCTCCGGGGAAAATGGAAAAAATTAAAGGGAAAACCCCTGTTTTTATGGGAAAAAACAAAAATGGGGGTTGCACTCTCGCGGTTGTTTATGTATAATGTAATTTGAATGAAAATGTGCTGTTGCACATGGAAATAGGGAATTCTTCCCGAAGTTTTGGAGGTTAAAATTATGCCCTTGGTAAACACAAAAGAAATGTTCCAAAAAGCATACGAAGGCGGCTATGCCATCGGTGCTTTCAACGTAAACGATATGGAAATCCTGCAAGGGATCGTGGATGCTTGTAAAGAACACAATTCTCCCGTGATCCTTCAGGTTTCTTCCGGCGCCCGCAAATACGCCCGTCACGGCTATTTGCTGAATCTTGTGAAAGCCGCAGAAGCCGAAACCGGTTTGCCCATCGCTTTGCACCTGGACCACGGTCCCGATTTTGAAACCTGTAAAGACTGCATTGACGGCGGTTTTACTTCGGTTATGATCGACGGTAGCCATCTGCCTTTTGAAGAAAACATTGAAGTAACCAAAAAGGTTGTGGAATATGCCCATGCTCGCGGTGTTACCGTGGAAGGGGAATTGGGCCAGTTGGCAGGCGTGGAAGACGATGTGAACGTTTCCGATGAAGACGCTTCTTACACCAATCCCGCTCAAGTACAAGAATTCGTAAACCGTACCGGGGTGGACTCTTTGGCAATCGCCATCGGTACCAGCCACGGCGCTTATAAATTCAAACCCGGTCAAAAACCCCAACTTCGGTTTGACATTCTGGAAGAAGTTTCCCGCTTGCTCCCCGGGTTCCCCATTGTTTTGCACGGTGCTTCTTCGGTTTCACAGGAACACGTTGCTATTGTAAACCAATATGGCGGTCAAATGCCCGATGCCATCGGCATCCCCGAAGAAATGCTTCGCAAAGCCGCTTCCATGTCGGTTTGCAAAATCAATATCGACTCTGACCTCCGTTTGGCCATGACCGCAGGGGTTCGCCGTCACCTGTCTGAAAACCCCGGTCACTTTGACCCCCGTCAATACCTGGGCGAAGCCAGAGAAGAGATCCGCAAGGTGGTTTCCCATAAACTGACCAACGTTTTGGGCAGTGCAGGCGCCTTGAAAGACTAATTTTGTTTAACATTTGTTGAAATATTTTTGGAGGTAATAAATTATGATTACTGCAGGCGATTTCAGAAACGGCGCCACCTTTGAAATGGACGGCGGCGTATTCCAAGTTGTGGAATTCCAACATGTAAAACCTGGGAAAGGTGCCGCTTTCGTGCGTACCAAATTCAAAAACGTAATCACCGGTGCTGTGGTGGAAAAGAGCTTCAACCCCACCGAAAAATTCCCCGTGGCCTACATTGAAAGAAAAGAAATGGAATATTCCTACAATGACGGCGATCTTTACTACTTTATGGATCCCGAAACCTATGACCAACTGCCCGTGAACGCTTCCGATCTGGGGGACAACTTCAAATTCGTAAAAGAAGGCATGGTTTGCCGTATTTTGTCTTACAAAGGCAACGTATTCGGCATTGAACCCCCCACCTTTGTGGAACTGTTGGTAACCGCCACCGAACCCGGTGTTCGCGGCGATACTGCCACCAACGTTACCAAACCCGCTACTTTGGAAACCGGCGTGGAAGTTCGTGTGCCCATCTTCATCAACGAAGGGGACATGATCAAAATTGATACCCGCACCGGGGATTACATGGAACGGGTATAACAAACATAGTGGATATGGGCTATTGCGGGGCGTATTTCTGCAACAGCCCTTTATCTTTTACAAAACAAAAAACGGAGGATTTTATTATGACTATTTCTGAAAAAATTGCATACATGAAAGGGGTTGCCGACACCCTGGAACTCAACGCCGGCGACAAAAAAGACCAACTGATCCTTTCCATGCTGGACGCTATGGACGACATGGCTTTGGCTATTGTTGACCTGGAAAACGGCCTGGATACTTTGGCTGCTCAAGTGGACGAAATCGACGAAGACCTGGGCGCTGTGGAAGAAGAATTCTATGATTTAGACGATTGCGATTGCTGTGACCATGATGACTGCGACTGCGGTTGCTGCTGTGACGACGATTGCGATTGCATCGAAGCTGTTTGCCCCCAATGCGGTGCCGATATCCCCTTGGATCTGGACGCTCTGGAAGACGGTGCCCCCATCATTTGCCCCGAATGTGAAGCCGAATTGGATTTCGAATTGGTAGAAGATGATGAAGAAAATCTGGAAGACTAATCTCCTGCTTGTTCTTTGCCTGACCCTGTTCCTCACAGGTTGTTCCGCCACCACTTTGCCCCAGGCAGAGGTTGTTCCTCTTGCCGCGGCAGAAGAAGCCCCCCCTGTGCTGAACAATACCGCCAAATTCAACGGCAAAACCTTGTATGAGTATTATTCTGAAAACGAAGATACCATAGGTTGGCTGAAAATTGACGGCATTAAAACCGACCACGTTCTCATGTTGGGGCAAACCAAAAAGGATTATGAACGGGGAACCGACGGCCAGAACCATTACCTGGATTCCAATTTTAATCACCAGGCGAGTTCCTACGGGGAATTGTATATGGACCACCGTTGCCGTATTACCCCCGATTACATGAGCCAGAACATGACCGTTTACGGCCATCACATGCGGGACGGCACCATGCTGGCAGGGTTGGACTATTATAAAAAACAAAGTTTTTATGAAGAGCATCCCTATATTACCCTGGACACCCTTTGGGGAACCTATCATTTCCGCGCCTTTGCCATTTTCACGGTGAATTTAAAGGTTGCCAAAGATGCCGCCTTTGATTATCGCCAACCTGATTATAAGACCGAAGAAGAATTCCTGAATTTTATTAAGGAAGTAAAAGAACGGTCTTATTACGATATGGGAGTGGAAGTGAAAGGGGATGACCGCATCATCACCCTGTCCACCTGCACCTATCCCACGGGGAATCCCAGTGTGGATAATGCCAGATTGGTGTTGATGGGGCGTTTGTGTACCGAGGAAGAGGTTGCCCAGATAGCCAAAGCTTCTGAAAAATAACACCCAAAAGAGTTTTGCCGAATTCGGCAAGACTCTTTTTTCTTGTGTCTTGAGAAGATTATTTATAGGACGTATAATCTTGTTTTTGACAAATCATGGGTTTTATGGTAATATTACACAAAAGGAGGGGGCTTTATGAATTTTATTAAATTCGTTGAACAAATACCTAATATAACGATTGCGAAAAGAATAGCATCAGCATATGTTGCTGACTACAGACGGTTAGAACTAGATGAGATAAAGAGTTTTTTAATAAAAACCGAAAAACAATATACTTCGTATGACAATATATGCGCCCGTTTGGAGGAATTGAAACTTGATAGTAATCGGGCGGTTAGAATAATTGCCCCCATTTTGTTGCGTGATTATTTGCTTGATCAAGATGACTTTATTTCCCCTTGTAAAGAAACGGATACTGCCATTTTGAACTACGAAAAAACTATAATTGATGAGTCAAATGATTTTGATATAAATAAAATTTCTAAAGATTTGGCATTGTTTAAACACATGCTTGATACAGCTTGGGCATTTAATGATGATATTAGTATTGATGAAAAAAACCTGCTGGAATCTTTAAGAAAATATTTATCAATTAGCATCAGGGAACAGCAAATTTTAGAGGCGAAGTCCGGCCGGTTCCCCAATTTTGAAAACAGTTTGCATACATATGATGATATTGATATTGCAAGAAGAACTTTACAAGCCAAAGGATTGATCGTTTGTATAAAAAATTCAGAAGGAATTATGTGTGATATGATCCCTGATGATATTGCAAAGGAAATTCGTCGGTATTATAGCATAGAAATTCGTTCATATGGATATGAAAAATTGGTCGATTATGTTGTCAAGAAGACAAAAAAACAATATTTGATTGATATAGTCGATAAGGCCAGCAAGCATTATAAAAAAGCTAATATCGAGATATCTAACAATCCCAAAGTGAACGAATTAAAAACTGTAATTTTAAAATCTGTGCAACCTTCAAATTTGATCGGAGGTTTTTCTGCTTATGACGGAATGAATGTTGAAGAACTTTCGAACTGGTGTGGGGAATTAGGACTAAGCGTTTCAGGCACCAAGAAGGTTTTGATTGATAGAATTATGGTTTATTACGATTCAATTCGTCGAATAGAGTTGAAGACAGAAGATACAAGAGAAAAACTTGTTTCAGTTTACAATGAACTAGCAAGACGCGACTTGAAATTTTTACGGGCAAACAATATTATTGATAAAGATTTGCAGTGTGAGCATTATTTTGAGGAAGCAACCAATTATATATTTGAAAAAATGCTGTTGAATAAGCCGTTGACATTAACAGGCACTGAGCACCCTGACGGAAAACTATCGTTTAAAGACAAGTATATAATGTGGGACAATAAATCAAAGGAGACACCTGTAAATCTCAAGGATCACATACAGCAGTTTGATCGTTATATAAAGAATTCAGAAAAAGATGTTGTTGTGTTTATGGTTATTGCTCCTGACTTTACTTCGCAAAGCGTACAAGAATGCGTAGATTATTCCTTGAATAACGACACACAAATATTGTTAATAACCTCCAACGAGCTGAAAACCGTAGCGGAGACATGGAGTAAAAAACACGATGGCGAAATATTTAACTTAGGATATTTTAAGCAAAATGGTAGATTTGACATTAAGCTTTTGAACTTATGAGTTAAATGTTCAGCAAATAGAGTTATCTCTTTTTTTAGAGATAACTCTATTTGTATACAGACCTTGAAAAACTCGTTAAAAAATGGTATATTGATAGTGTAAATTTTGGCAAAACGACAGCCTCCCTCTGATGAGGGAGGTGGCAAAACGAAGTTTTGACGGAGGGAGAGAAAATGAAACCATATAATAAAGAAAATATCCCTCTTGCAAAAGTTTTAAGAAAGAATATGACTCCATGGGAACGGAAATTGTGGTATGAATTTTTAAGGCAGTATCCTGTAAGATTTCAAAGGCAAAAGGCGATTGGAAGTTATATTGTGGATTTTTATTGTGCAAAAGCAAAACTTGTAATTGAACTTGACGGTGGAGGGCATTACACACCCGAACAGATTGCAAAAGACAGGCTTCGTACCCAAGAATTAGAAAATATGAATTTAACAGTATTAAGAATTTGCAATTTAGATATTGATCGTAATTTTAACGGTGTGTGTCAACATATCGACTTAACTGTAAAAAATCTCTCCCTCAGTCAGCTTCGCTGACAGCTCCCTCATCAGAGGGAGCCGAGGATTAAATTTGTGCAAAAAAAGGGGGTGACACCGCTATGAATCGGGACTATTTACAAAAGGAAATTTGTTATCTGAAAGGGGTAGGGCCGCAACGGGCGGCTTTGCTTGCCAAGTTGGGAATTTACACCGTGGGAGATTTGTTGGAATACTATCCCCGGGATTATCTGGATCTGACTCAAACCGTTGGGGTGTCGTCTGCTCCCTTTGAAGAAAAGTGTTGCGTGAAGGGGCAAGTGGTTGCTCCCGCCCAGGAGAGGATTCTTTCCGGTGGTCGGCGGTTATACACCCTGCTTGCCTATGACGGACGGGATACCTTTCGGGTGGTGTTTTTCAATGCCCGTTACACGGCTCTTTCCCTGAAACGGGGAGAAACCTATCTGTTTTACGGTAAGGTGGGGGGCAGTTTTTCCCAGCGGGAAATGACCTCGCCCCAGGTGTTCCCTGTGGAAGGCGGAGGCTTGCTTCCTGTGTACCCCCTGACCGCAGGGCTTACCAATAAAAACCTCACCGCTTTGATGAAAAATGCCTTTTCAGGGTTGCCTGCTCCTTTGCAGGATTGGTTGCCCTCTTCCATGGTGAAAGAATATGGGCTTTTGGATCTGCATGGGGCGGTGGAACACATTCATTTCCCCCGTTCCTTACAGGAGGCAACTGCCGCACGGAAACGATTGATTTTTGAAGAACTATTGGTGCTTCGGTTGGGCATGTGGCGGTTAAAAGGCGCCAACCGCGGGGTGACCCAGGTGCAGATTCTGCGGGATTTTTCTCCAGAATTCTGGAGTAGTTTGCCCTTTACGCCCACGGGTGCTCAACGGCGGGTAACTGAAGAAGCCCTGGCGGATCTGGAAAAAGCCATTCCCATGAGCCGCCTGGTGCAAGGGGACGTTGGTTCGGGAAAAACCGCCGTTGCCGCCGCCCTTTGCCATAGCGTGGCAAAGAACCGTTATCAATGTGCGGTGATGGCACCCACCGAAATTTTAGCCACCCAACATTTTGAAACCTTTTCCCAATTTTTAGCCCCCTTTGGCATCACGGTGGGGTTGCTGACCGGCTCTATGAAAACCAAGGAAAAACGGGCAGTGCTGGAAGGGCTTGCCGACGGTTCGGTGCAGGTGGCAGTGGGGACCCATGCCCTGCTGGAAGACAATGTGGTGTTTCAAAGTTTAGGGTTGGTGGTTACCGATGAACAACACCGTTTCGGGGTTGCCCAACGGGCAAAATTAGCGGCAAAGGGGCAAGACCCTCACCTGCTGGTTATGTCTGCCACGCCCATTCCCCGCACCCTTGCCATGATGATCTACGGGGACCTGGACGTTTCGGTGCTGGATGAATTGCCTCCGGGTCGGCAACGGGTGGACACCTATGCGGTGCCTTCCTCTTACCGCCCTCGGATCTATGAATATATCCGCAAATTTTTGAAGGACGGCCAGCAGGCTTACGTGGTTTGCCCCCTGGTGGAAGAAGGGGAAGAACCGTCCGATCTGGTTTCGGCAGAGGAATACCAAAAGCAGTTACAAAAGGTATTTTCCCGCTATCACGTGGGGCTGTTGCACGGCAAAATGAAACCCAAGGACAAGGAAAAGGTGATGGGGGAATTTGCCGCAGGTACCATTCACATTCTGGTTGCCACCACCGTGGTGGAAGTAGGGGTGGACGTGCCAAACGCCAATATTATGGTGGTGGAAAATGCCGAGCGGTTCGGGCTTTCCCAGTTGCACCAATTACGGGGACGGGTTGGCAGAGGCACCAAAGCGGCCAGTTGTGTTCTCATTTCCGACAACAAAGGGGAATACAACCAAAAACGCTTGCAGGTGCTGAAAAGTACCAACGACGGTTTTAAAATCGCCGATGAAGATTTGAAATTGCGGGGTCCCGGAGACTTTTTCGGAGACCGCCAACACGGCTTACCCCAACTGAAATTGGCAGATCTGCTGACTGATACCAGAGAACTGACCCTGTCGGCAGAAGCCGCCACACGGGTAATTCGGGATGACCCTGCCTTGGCGAAGCCTGAGCACCGGGGGTTAAAACAAGCGGTGGACCGTTTGTGCAAACAAGTTTATATTCCCTGATATAACAAAAACAGTCATTCGGAAATGGGAATGGCTGTTTTTGTATATCAAGGCGAATTTTGTAGCAAAAAAGTTATAGATTTTGTGTTTTTTTCCTTGCAATACGGGTGGTTTTATGTCATAATGATAATTGTAAAAAATTGGGGTGATATGCCCCTGTTTTTAGGAGTGAAAATATGGCAGAGTTAATTCTTTCGTCCTTTGCGGACGAAGCGTCTCCCATGCTGGAGGAACAATTTGAAGCATCCAAAGCCCATGGGTTCCGTTACATTGAAGTGCGGGGCGTTGACGATAAAAACATGGCAGATTACACGGTGGAAGAAGCCAAAGAGGTTGCCCGTCGTTTTGCCGATGCAGGCATCGGTGTTTCGGCATTGGGTTCTCCCTTTGGAAAGATCGACATTACCGACGATTTTGAACCCCACCTGGAACATATGAAAAAAGGCTTGGAAATTGCCAACATTTTAGGCACCAAACGGGTGCGGATGTTCAGTTTCTTCATGCCCAAAGGGGGAAATCCCGATGACTACCGTACTCCCGTTATGGAACGGTTGGACAAAATGGCAGATCTGTGCAAAGAAGCCGGGCTTCTTTGTTGCCATGAAAACGAAAAGGACATTTACGGCGACACCATTGCCCGTACCCTGGACGTTTTGAAAACCTTTGAAGGGCGCATTGTTGGGGTGTTTGACCCTGCCAACTTTGTGCAATGCGAAGAAGATACCTTAAAAGCCTGGGAAACCCTGGCTCCCTACATTAACTACATTCACATTAAAGATTGCAAAACCGACGGAACCATTGTTCCCGCAGGGAAAGGGGCAGGGCATATTCCCGAGATCATCAAGGCTTACAGCCAACGTGACGGGGAAAAATTCGTCACTCTGGAACCCCATCTGATGGAATTTTCCGGGCTTCAGGCTCTGGAAAAAGACGGTGCCAGCATGCTTCGTCACGAATACACCTTCGACAATAACCGTCAGGCCTTTGACTTTGCCGTTGGGTGTTTAAAAGAAATTATTGGCTCTCTTTGAGTCTGTTTGCATTGAATTGCAGGAGGAATTTATTATGGAAAAAGTACGTCTTGGTATTATCGGTATCGGTAACATGGGTTCTGCCCACACCAAAAACTTAACTGAAGGCTTGGTTCCCGAAATGGAACTGGTCGCCGCTTGCGACATCAATCCCGCTCGTCTGGACTGGATGAAAGAAAAACATCCCGAAGTACAATGCTTCGCCACCACCGACGAATTGTTTGATGCTCACGTTTGCGACGCGATCCTGGTTGCCACCCCTCACTATGACCATCCCCGTTTGGTGATCGAAGGACTGCAAAAAGGCTATGACAGGATGAGCGAAAAACCCGCAGGGGTTTACACCAAAGCCGTTCGTGAAATGAACGAAGTTGCCGCCAAGAGCGACAAAAAATTCGGTATCATGTTTAACCAACGCACCGCTCCCGTTTACCGCAAAATGAAAGAAATGGTAGAAAACGGCGACTTGGGCGAAATCAAACGTACCAACTGGATCATTACCGACTGGTATCGCGGTCAGGACTATTATGATTCCGGCGCATGGCGTGCCACTTGGGACGGTGAAGGCGGCGGTGTTCTGCTGAATCAATGCCCCCACAACCTGGACCTGTGGCAATGGATCTGCGGTATGCCTTGTAAAGTAGATTCTCACCTGCATTTCGGGAAATGGCATAACATCGAAGTAGAAGATGACGTTACCACTTACGTGGAATATCCCAACGGCGCCACCGGCGTATTCATCACCTCCACCGGTGATGCCCCCGGTACCAACCGTTTTGAAATTTTGGGTTCCAAAGGGAAATTGGTTTGCGAAGACGGCAGACTTACTTTCTACAAAAACGAAATGGACGAACGGGAATTTTGCTTCAGCGGCGTTCCCGGCTTCACCGCTTTGAAATATGAAAAAGAAGAAATTCCCTTTGAAGGTTGGGGCGAACAACACGTTGGCGTTCTCAAAGCCTTTGCCGCTCAGATTCTTCGCGGGGAAGACCCCATCGCCAAAGGGGAAGAAGGCATTAACGGTTTGACCCTTTCCAATGCCATGCACCTTTCCGCCTGGACCGGCAAACCCGTAACCCTTCCTTTGGATGAAGATCTGTACTTGGCAGAACTCAACAAACGCCGTGCTACCTCTGTGAAAAAAGAAGTAGAAGGCAAGGTAATGGATACCACTGGTACTTATTAAACGACTGCAATAACGGCACAGGAACATATGTGCAGGAAATAAACAGGTTTTTTGCGACAGATGTGAAACATATCTGCTCATAAACTTTGTGTATGAACAATCAAACAATGGGGGGATTGTCGAAATCCCCCATTGTTTGCACATATTTGCCTTTTTTTTCACCACTCGACGTATCACAACGCCTTCGGGTGAAAGAAAAGGTCATCCTGCACCATTCTTGCAGTCGTTGTTTTGTTTGAGTATTTAGTCTTTTGTCTTGAAAGGATGAAACCCCATGAGAAAAGGTTTTTTTGATGACCGCTATTTGCTGGACAGCGATACAGCGGCGCAGTTGTATAACGATTATGCCAAAGACCTTCCCATTTACGACTATCACTGTCACCTGTCTCCCAAAGACATTGCAGAAGATAGAGTGTACGAAAACATTGGGGAACTTTGGTTGGAATGTGACCACTACAAATGGCGCATGATGCGGGCTTGCGGCGTACCGGAAGAAAAAATTACCGGGTCCGCTTCCTGGCATGACAAATTCATTGCCTTTGCTTCCATCATGCCCCGTATTATCGGCAGTCCCGTTTACCATTGGGCACATCTGGAATTGAAAGTTTATTTCGACATTGTAATGCCCATGAACGAAAAATCTGCTGAAGAAATCTGGGAAAAAGCCAATGCCAAAATGGCTGACGGCAGTTTTTCCGCCAGAAAACTCATTGCAGGCTCCAACGTGGAAGCCTTGTGCACCACCGACGATCCTGCCGACACTTTGGAATATCACAAAGCCATTGCGGCGGACAACTCCTTCCCCGTAAAGGTGCTGCCTTCCTTCCGTCCCGATATGATCTGCACCGGGCTGATGAACAAAGGCTTTGTCGATTATCTGGCAAAACTGGAAACCGTTTCGGGTATGGAAGTTAAGGATTTCGATTCCTTCCTGGCTGCTGTGGAAAGCCGTTTGGATTTCTTTGTGGAAAACGGATGCAAGGTCAGCGATATCAGCCTTGGTTCTTTGGCTGACAAAACCGCCACCTATGAAGAAGCCAAAGCCGCTTTTGAAACCGTATTGAAGGGTGGGGCAGTAACCCCCGCTGAAAGTGATGCCTATTGTGATTATATGCTTCGCCGTATGGCAAAGGGCTACGCCGCCAAAGGGATGGCAATGCAACTGCATTTTTCCGCCATCCGCAACAACAATACCGCTCGGTTTGCCGCTTTAGGGGCTGACTGTGGGAATGACTCGGTTGGTCCTGCCATTTCGGTGGCTGCTTTGGGTCGGTTCCTGGATGCCATTGAAAAAGACGGTGGCTTGCCCAAGACTATTGTTTACACCCTGAACGAAGCCCAATACTATGAATTGGCTACCATGATCGGCAACTTCTGGGGCGAGGTTCCCGGAAAATTGCAACTGGGCGCCGCCTGGTGGTTCTGCGATCACGTGGAAGGCATTAAAAATCAACTGAAAATGGCAACCGCTTCGGGCGCTTTGGGCACCTTCAACGGTATGCTCACCGACAGCCGTTCCTTCACCTCTTATCCCCGTCACGATTTCTTCCGCCGCATTTTATGCAGTTACATTGCAGGATTTGTGGATCGGGGAGAATATGATCCTGACGGTGACGGACTGAAAAAATTGGTTACCGATATTTGTATCGACAACATCAGAAACTATTTAAAATAAGGAGAAATGTATCATGAAAATGACCTTTCGTTGGTACGGGGAATCTGACCCTGTAACCTTGGAAAATATTTCTCAAATTCCCCACATGAGCGGTATCGTAAGCGCTGTTTACGACGTACCCGTTGGGGAAGTTTGGCCCAACGAATCCATCGCCAAAATGAAAGAACAAGCCAATGCTCACGGGTTGGAATTTGAAGTGGTGGAAAGCGTTCCCGTTCACGAAGACATCAAACTGGGTGCTCCCGGTTGCGAACGCTACATTGAAAATTACAAAGAAAATATCCGTCGTCTGGCAGCCGCAGGGGTAAAATGTATTTGCTACAACTTTATGCCCGTGTTCGACTGGTTGCGCAGTGACCTTTCCAAAAAAAA